>JAXDJY010000213.1:0-12259 GCA_034667445.1 Actinomycetota bacterium
AGCCTGCGTCGGTCGGTCATCGCCGTCAGCGTATCGGCGCGGAGGCCCTCCAGCGGTAGCGAGCGACGCCGGTTCCGGCCCGCAGCCGTTCCGGCGGGGTAGCGTCGGCCCGTGAGCGAGCGGGAAAGCCGTGCCCCGAGGGAAGGGCTGCATCGCGACGTCCTGTTCACGGCGGCGCTCATCGTCGTGCGGCTGGTCGTACTTGGGCTTTTCCTGGCCGAGATCGGGCGCGGGAACTTCGGCGGGCCGGATATCGTGCGCTTCCAGGCGCTCGCGCATCACGGCGGCACACCGTGGCGCGACTATCCGGTCGAGTACGCGCCGCTGGAGTTCCTCCTTATCAAGGGGCTGTTCGGCACCGGGATCCTCGCCGCCGCGACGCGGCTCGCCCTTGTGGCCTTCGCGACGGATATCGCCACATGGGCCGCGGTGCGGACCGGTTGGGGACGCCGCGCCGGACTCCTCTACCTGGCGGTCGGCCTTCCGGTCGTCATCCTGGAACTGCAACGGATCGACCTGGCGATGGTGGCGGTCGCGATGTGGGCCTTCGTGCTCCTCCGCCGGGCGCGGCCGGCGCTGGGCGGTGCCGCCCTGGGCCTCGCGGTGTTGGCCAAACTCTGGCCACTGGTCCTCATTCCGGGGATGTGGATACGCGGCCGGCTGCGATCGGCCGCCGGGTTCGCCGCCGTTGTGGTCACCGGCGCTATCGGGTGGTTGCTATGGGGAGGATCGGGGGCGCTGTCGCAAGTGTCGTCGTTCCGCGGGGCGCACGGATGGGAGGCCGGGAGCACCGTCGGTTCGTTCGTGTGGGTGTTCGCCGGCGACCAGGTGCACGAAGAGGCAGGCGCCGCCAGGGTCGGGGTGGCGCCGGGCTGGGCCAAGCTGTTCCTCGGCGTGGTGTTGTTGTCGGTCCTCGCGTGTGTGTGGCGGCGCGCGGTTCGCCGCAACGAAGAGGTCGCGGGCGGGCCCGCCCTCACCGCGGTGGCGGCGCTGTTGCTCCTCTCGCCGCTGTTCTCGACGCAGTACGTGTTGTGGCTGCTCCCGTGGGCGGCGATCGCGGCGCTCGATGATGATCGGCCAGCAGTGCCGTTGGTCGCGACCTTCCTGATCTGTGCGGCGACGGCGGTCGTGGCGACGTTCCTCTACGGTGGTGACACGGACCCGGTGGTGAAGGCCGCCTCGCTGATCCGGGCCGTGGCCCTGGGCGCGTTGGTGACCTACGGCTTGACCGCGGGCACCTGTGCGCGCGGCCTCGGCACGCCCACGCAGTCGGAGGCGGAGTAGTCTCCCCCAATGCGCTCGCCGGTCCTCAAACGAACCCTCGACGTGTGCGGCTCCGTGGCCGGGATCACCGTCCTGGCCATCCCGATGGCCGTCGTCTGGACAACGATCCGCGTGCGCATGGGCTCGCCCGCCGTCTTCACGCAAGCGCGCCCCGGCCTGCACGGCAAGCTCTTCCAGATCTGCAAGTTCCGCACCATGACCGTTCCGACCGATGTCGGCGACGAACCCCCTCCCGACGGAGACCGCCTCACCGACGTCGGGCGATTCCTCCGCCGGACCAGCCTCGACGAACTCCCCGAACTCTTCAACGTCCTCAGGGGGAACATGAGTCTGGTCGGTCCACGTCCGCTCTTGCCTGAGTACCTGGAGCGCTACTCCCCCGAGCAGGCGCGGCGCCATGAGGTCCGACCGGGGATCACCGGCTGGGCGCAGATCAACGGACGGAACGCGATCACGTGGGAAGAGAAGTTCGCCATGGACGTTTGGTACGTGGATCATTGGAGCGTCGGACTCGACCTGAAGATCATCGGACGAACGCTCGCCCGTGTGGTGCGCGGGACCGGTGTGAGCGCGCGCGATCACGCCACCATGCCACCGTTCACCGGCGAGCCGACGAACGGCCCCATGCCGTGATCGACCTCGTCATCGTGGGGACCAGGGGCCAGGCAAGGGAGACGCACGCCATCCTCGAATCGCTCGTCGACGCGGGCGAGCCCTGGAATGTGCTGGGCTTCGTCGATGACGCGCCCGACTCCGGCGAGGTGCACGCGCTGCCGGTGGTGGGTTCGATCGACTGGCTGGCGGCGCGACCCGACGTGGCGGTCGCCATCGGGATCGGCTCGACGGGAGTACGGGCGCAGGTCGTCGAGCGCATCACGGGCTACGGGCCTCGGCTGTTCCCGACGCTCATCCATCCGGACGCCTCGGTTGGGCGCAGGGTGGACGTCGGCGAGGGAACGGTGGTGTGTGCCGGCACCATCATCACCACCGACATCCAGATCGGCGCGCACGTCCTCCTCAACTTCGGGTGCACGGTCGGTCACGACGCGGTGATCGGCGACATGGTGACCGTGGGACCCGGTGCACATGTGTCGGGCGCCGTACATATCGGGCGGGGCACCTACATCGGGACCGGTGCATCGATCATCCAAAGCGTCGCGATCGGCGAACGCGCGGTCGTCGGCGCAGGAGCGGCGGTGATCCGCGATGTTCCGGACGATCGCACCGCGGTCGGGGTCCCCGCTCGGGTCCTGGACCCGCGCGACGACGGGTGAGCCTCACCCTCGCTTGACGAGCGAGAGCACGGTGAGGTCGCCGCTGCGTTCGGTGAGCTTCGGGGCGAGCCGGAAGCCCGACGGATGCTTCCACGAGCGTAGATCGGCGGGGGCTGCCTCCGGGTTCGCCAACAGGTAGCGAACCAGCGCCCCCTTCAGGTACTTGTTCCAGTGGGAGACCGCGCTGAGGGAGCCGTCGGGTCGAGGTTCCAGGAACCGAACGGTGATCTGCGCGAGTCCGGGCGGCGCGACCCACGCCGCGGCGTGTTCGTTCGGAAGGAGGTTCCACACCGTCCGGCCCGCCGCCCGCGCGGCGAGCGCGGCGGAGAGGTCGTCGCGCCACCAGCCGGAGAGCTTGCCGAGACGCGGCAGCGATGCACCCATCTTCAGCTTGTAGTCGGGGATCGGATCGGAGGGTGCGACGGCGCCCCACAGACCGGAGAAGATAAGGACGCTCGCGTCGAACCGCTTCCTGTGCGCCGCCGGGAGCGAACGATGATCCAACGCTTCGTAGAGGACCCCGGTGTAGCGCTCGATCGCAGGGCTGGTCGGGCTCGTTCGTGCAGCGCGGTTCGCTGCCGTCGCGGCGGCGAGCGCGGCGCCCTTCACGCCGAGCAGCGACGACCGGGCCGCTTCTGGTGCCCGCATCGCGGTCGCGAGCGCGCGCAGCACCATCGCACGTTGCGCGTCGAGGTCGAGCGTCATGGCGCCGGGTACCCATGATGGCCCGGCGCCGTTCCCGGCTTTCCCTTCGGAGGGCGGCAGCAGGATCAGCGGAAGCCTCGTCGCCATGGCGGGATGATGCCACGCGCGGAGAGACCGCGGCGCCGAGACATGTGCTTCTACACTCAACTTCTCGAACCGGATGACGCACCGCAACGAACTACCGAGGTGAACAGGATGCCGAACGGCGATGCAGGGACGTGGGCGGGTGCCGACGCCGGCATGCCGCCACCTCCCGGGTTCCCGTCGGGTGGCTCATGGCCGCCGGTACCCCCCGGTCCCGGATCGGACCGCGGACGGCGTGGCGCGGCCTTCCTCATCGCGACCGTCCTTATCGCAAGCTCCGTCTTCGGAGCATGGCAGCTCGTGCGGACAGCGTCGGACTCGGCGTCACCATCCGCGGCAGCATCGGGTCAGGTTGAGGGCGACCAGCGCGCAAGCGCGATCGCCAGACAGGTCGATCCGGCGGTCGTGGACATCAACACCTTCACCCGCGTGTTCGGACGGCCGTCGGGCGGGATGACGCCGCTCGGGGCCGGCACCGGGATGATCCTCACCCCCAGCGGCGAGGTCCTCACCAACAACCACGTGGTCGACGGCGCCTGGAAGATCGAGGTATCGATAGCCGGCCGGCCGGGCACTGCGACGGCGACGGTGATCGGCGTCGACCCGTCGGCCGATGTCGCGCTCATCCAACTGCAGGGCGTCTCGGGCCTTCCCACCGTCACGACCGCCTCCGCGTCCAGCGTGACGGTCGGCGATCGGGTCCTTGGGATCGGGAACGCGCTCGGGCGCGGCGGAACTCCGAGCGTCGCCGTTGGCTCCATCTCAGGGATCGACCGGACCATCAAGGCGGGAGTGCCCGGCGGACAGTCCGAGCAACTCTCGGGCATGATCGCGACGAACGCCCAGATCCAACCCGGGGATTCCGGAGGGCCGTTGGTGGACACGAGCGCTCACGTCGTCGGGATGATCACCGCGGGCGGAGCAAACAAGCAAGGTCCGATCACCGGGTTCGCGATCCCGGTGGAGACGGCCCTCGGGATCGTCAACAGGATCCGTGGGGGGGAGAACAGTGCCCCGCCGATCTACCTTGGCGACCGCGGCCACATCGGGATCGCCGTCGATCAGGTCGATGGGCACACCGCCAAGCAGCTGGGTGTCACGAGCGGTGCGCTCGTGGTCGGGGTGGACCCGGGCGGACCCGCGGCAAACGCCGGCGTCACGGTTCCCTCCGTCATCACCTCGATCGGCGGGAACGCGGTGACTTCGAAGGAGTCGCTCGGTCTCGTGCTGCACACGTTCGTGCCCGGCGACCAGGTTGTCGTCAAGTGGGTCGACGCGAGCGGGAGCCACTCGAGGACCGTGCTCTTGGACAAGGGCCCGGCCATCTAACTCGACCTACGGGGGAGACCTCAGCCGACGGTCCAGCCGGCGATGGCGACCCCGGTACCCGTCCCGTGGTTACCGTGTTCGCCGGTGACGACGACCCGTACGGTGTGCGCTTCGTCGTTGAGGCCGGTAACCCCGCGAGTCGCCGTTCCCGCGGTCGAAGCGGAGAGATCGAACGTGCGCAGCAGGTGTCCGTCGACGAACACATCAGCGCGGCCCATGTCCGGGCCGAGCAGCGTCTCGAACGAGACCCCGGTCCCGTGGAACCGGAGTGAGGCCGCCGCCCCAGCTGTGTCACTGCGCACCGTGGGGTCCGAGCCCGCCGAGGCGGGAACAACGGACCACGTCGCTTCGACCGGCGATGGTGACTTGCGGAGGTGACCGCTGCTCCTCACCGCATCGACCCCGACCCGAGTTCCACTCGATCGTTTCGAACGCCGGCCGCTCACGGCGATGGTGAGGACGTGCGCACCGGATCCGAAACCGTCGAGGTCGTGCCCCGTACCGAAGCGAGGAGATGGTGCGTAGGTGGATGTCGACGAAACCGGCGTTCCGTCCACCGAGACCGATGCGATGCCGCCCTTCGGCCCGTCCGCCGAATACCACGTCACGCGCCTGCCGGAGAACGCGACTGACACGGACGCCCCCTCGCCGCGGTCGAGGAGATAGCTACTGCCCATAGCCCGCGCGGCGGCCACCCGACCCCAGGTGAACGACGTCCCCACCCCGTCGGCCGCGATGGGGACGCTCGCATCGAACCGCGCCGTAACGTCGGTCGGCCCGGTTACGTTCACCGTGCAACTCGGGTCCGTTCCGGCGCAGGCGCCACCCCAGCCATCGAAGCCCGAGGCACTGTCGGGGGTCGCGGTGAACGTGACCTGGGAGCCAGAGGTGGCTAGTCCTGCGCAAGTTGCACCGCAGTCGATCCCCGCGCGCGATGCCGTCACCGCCCCACTGCCGGTTCCCGTGAGGGCCGCCGTCACCGGGAAGCCGAACTCCGCCTTCGTCGAGACACGGCCGATGGAAACCAGCGAGCACTGCGTTCCTTGACCCGCGCACGCACCGGTCCAATCGACGAACACCGCGTCCGGATCGGGGTCTGCTCGGAGCACGACGGCAGCGCCCGGATCGGTGAGTACGCTGCAGATGGCACCTATCCCGCCACACGAGATGTGGCCGGTATCCGACGTCACCGTTCCCGCTGAGGACGTGGTGACCTGGACGCGCGCGATCTCGCCCGCAGGGAGGTTGGTTCCGTTGAGCCGATCCCCGTCGACGCAGTTCGCGATACCGGGAACGGAGACACAGTCGGTCCATTGCCAGTATGTCCAGCCGTGGCCGCTCCAATCGTTCGCGGGCACCGTGGGCGAACGGACGCGCCAGTGCGCGATCCACAGCACGTCGTAGCCGTTCGCCGAGAACCACTGCCAGTCACCCAGTGCGGTCTGCCAGAAATACGGGCTCGTGTAGATCATCGGATGGACGCCCGTTCGTTTGACGACCTCGCCCAGCCATGCCTTCACCCACGCGCGAAGTTCCACGACGCTCAGTCCGTTCGTGTGCTCGATGTCGAGCGCGGGGATCAGATCGCCGACCTGGGGATCGACCACCGCGACGAAATGGTCCGCCTCGGCGACAGCGTCGGAGAGATGCCGGCTTGCGTCGGCGAAATGGTAGGCCCCGACGGCGATCCCGTTCGCCGATGCGTGCTGGATGTTGTAGCGGAAGGTCGGATCGATGTAGTGCTGGCCGTCGGTGGCCTTCATTACGGCGAACCTAACGCCGGAGTTCGCGACCCGGGCCCAGTTGATGGTGTCCTGCCAGTGGGAGACGTCGATCCCGGGCAGCATGCCGTTGGGGGTGCGAAGCGGTTCGGCGGAACCGCGCGGCGGCGGCCGATGGTCGGTGCCCATCGCACTTGGTTGGCGCCCGGCGGTGGCCGGCTGCACCCACGCCGCGCCGAGCGCGACGGATGCAACCACGAACACGACCCCCCGGCGTACCCCCATGTGACAGAGGTCGGCACCAGTGACGGCCCGCTTGAGCCGGGGCCTGCCGCCGACCCGTCTTCCGGCTCGGCCCCGGTGGGCGTACCCTCGCCCGATGGTGGAGATCCGGACGGCGACCGTCGACGATCTCGGCGTCGTCGTTGAGACGGCCGCGAGCGCCCTCGACACCGAGGCGATGCTCCGCTGGCCGTTCGGAGAGGAACGGTTCCGCGAGCGTATCCGCCGGCACTTCGCGCACTACGACGGGGAGACCGTTCGACGAGGATGGATCCGGCTGGCGGACGGCGGCGCGGGGATCGCGGTGTGGGTCCCGCCAGACGCACGCGAAGAACACGAGGCGATCACGCCGACGGCCCCGGGCGAGGAGACCGAGGTCCTCGGGGAGCACGCCGAACGCCACGCCGCGTTCTGGGGCTGGGTCGACGGGCACATGCCCGAACGAACCACTCTGGTACCTGAGCCACATCGCGGTGGTGCCGGACCGCCAGGGCGAGGGCATCGGGAGCGCCTTGCTGCGCGACGGGCTGGAGCGGGCCGACGCGCAAGGGATCCCCAGCTGGCTCGAGACCTCGAAGGCTCGCAATGCCGCGTACTACGAAGGATTCGGATTCGTCACCCTGGCTGATGAGCGGGCGCCCGACGACGGCCCTCGCATATGGTTCATGCGCCGCGAGCCGGCGTGAGAAGTGGTCAGGCCCCCTGGGGATCGATCGTCGTTTCTTTGACGAGCCGTTGGACGATCTCGCCGGGAACGTCCTCGTCCTCGCGCTTCTCGGCCTCTTCCTGCTGATTGACCTCGACACGCGCAGCCTGCCACGCGGACCAGTGGCCCGAGACGAGCGCCCAGAGGGAGAGCGCGGCCACGTAGGTCACGCTGCTCACCCAGTGCGTGATGATCGATATCGGGATCATCGCCAGCCAGAAGATGGTCAGCCACCCGTTGACCCGGCGCATGAAGACGGGGTCACCCTTTATCGACGTCCACAACGTCTTCACCACAGCCACGCGCGCTGCCTACCCAGTTCGAACCCGATCCAACCCTGGGGGAACCATCCACGTACTCCCGCGCGTCGCACCCCCATCGTTCGGCCAAGGAGGGTGCTCCATGTGGACACGGCTAGGCACTCGAGCGGCGGCAGCGGCCATCGTTACCGTCGCTCTCGTCATCGGCAGCGCAGGCCGCGCGTTCGCGTGCGGGGGGCTGATCGCTCCCAACGGCACCATCAGCCTCACACGCACGACCACACTCGCCGCTTACCACGACGGCATCGAGCACTACATCACCTCGTTCACCTACGCAGGCGACGCCGCCGGTGACGTCGGATCGATCGTGCCGCTCCCCGGTGTTCCCACCGACGTGATCAAGGGCGGCGACTGGACCCTCCAGCGCCTGGAGCGCGAGGTGCAACCGCCGGCGCCGGTCTCGGATATCGCACTGGCCACGGCTGTGGCAGGCGCCCAGGTGATCCTCCGGACCACCGTGGACTCCCTCGACATCACCGTGTTGAAGGGCGGTGCACTCGACGTCGGCACGTGGGCGCGCGATCACGGGTTCTTCCTGCCCCCCGATGCTCCGGCGGTGCTCGATTTCTACGCCCAGCGAAGCCCCATCTTCATGGCGGTGAAGTTCAACGCCGAACGCGCGGCGACCCAGGGGGTCACCCAGGGCGAGGGAACCCCGGTCGACGTCGTGATCCCTACCCCCCACCCGTGGGTGCCGCTGCGCATCCTCACGCTGGGACAGGATCCGAAGGCGCTGGTGCAGGCGGACGTGTTCCTGCTGACCGATCGCCAACCGACGACGCTTCCCCAGACCGTGGCACCTACACGTGGCGCCGGACAAGAGGGCCTGATCCAGCGGGTGAGCGAGCCGGCCTCTGCAACGCTCCTGGACGACCTGCGTCGGGACGACCGGATGGAGTGGGTGCCGCAGCAGATGTGGCTCACGTTCATCGATGTGAACGCGAGGGCGGCCGACATCACCCACGATCTGTCGATCGACGCCAGCGGGTTCGGTCAGCCCGATCCGATCGCGGCCGGCTACTCGATCCCCGACCTCGCGGGCGTCGCTCACTCGGCCGTACCGGCGGCCGTCGTGGTGCTCGCGATGCTGGCGGTGTGCGCGATCCTCGTCGAGACGCGTCGGCGCACCCGCCCCCCGGCGCGATGATGCGGCGGCGCGCGCACCTGGCCGGCATCGCCTTGATCGCACTCGCTCCGATGATCGCACTCGCGCCGGCGGGAGTCCATGCGTTCGCAAGGCCGGGGGTCCGAACGGTCGGGATCACGATCCACTATTCGCACTTCTCGCTGAGCGAGCTGCGCGTCGAGCCCGGGGAGACCGTTCGGTTCGTGGTGCAGAACACCGACCCCATCGATCACGAGTTCATCCTGGGAGACCAGCACGTCCAGGACATCCACGAGAACGGGACCGAGGCCTATCATCCGCCGAGGCCGGGTGAGATGACGGTCCCGGCGGGCACCACGCGGGTGACGACCTACACATTCCCCACCGGGCCAACTCAGCTGATCTTCGGCTGTCACCTGCCGGGGCACTACGCCTACGGCATGCACGGCCTGGTGACCGTCGGCGGTTGATCCGTGCCGATGCATAGAACCGGCGGGGTCTGGGTAGGGAAGACCTACAGACCCGACCGAAAGGAGCGTTCGCGTGAATCTCACAGACACCGTGAACGGAGCCAAGGACAGTGCGATGCACCGGATGTCGGACATGCGGCTGGATCGCACCGCCAAGGAGAACGACGAACTGAAGACCGAGAACCGCCTCCTGCGGGACGAACTTGCGGAGAATCGATCCGAGCGCAAGCACGTCCTCGACCTGCTGGACAAGGCCAACATCTCTGTGGCCGAGCCCTCCAGGCGCCGGTTCACCCTGCTCCGGCTCATCGCGGTGGGCGGAGCCGTGTACACCGTCGTGACGAAGACCGGTGCGGTGGAGAAGGTCAAGGGATGGGTCGACACCGCGCGCGGGAAGACCGAAGCGCTCAGCGCTGATCTCTCAGCGAAGGCCTCGGACGCGACGCACAAGGTCGGCGACACGGTCGAGCACGCGGGCCGGAGGATCGAGAAGACCGGCGAGAAGATCGAGAAGGCCTCGGGGGCCGAGAGGGCCTAGGTTCCTCCGCGCCAAGATTAGTGGGTTAGAAGTCGTGGGCGCGCTGGAGTTTCCTGGGCCGGCCGTCCGGATCGACCACCGTTCGATAGAGCGGCCACGCCCAAACCCGCTGCCACAGGGCGACGGGGCGCGGCCGGTGGCGACGGATGCGTCCCACCGGTCGTTCTCCCGTTCGTCCACCGTCATGCCATGCGTCGAGTGCGGCGGCAGTTCTCAGCCAGCGGTCGAAGCCCTCGATGGGCTTGAGCAGGCCGTCATCGGCTTCCGCGCCAAGGTGTTCACGCCAGAGGCTGAGCCTGAGGTCCCGGGCGAAAGGCCGAGCGCCGTCGCCCAGCCCGCCCGGATCGGCGGGGCTGCGTTCGTCGAGGTCACGATCGAGGACCGCGATCGACACCTCTGAGTCGTGCGTCCAGGAGCGGCGGTTCATGTTGTCCGAGCCGATCATCGCGAACGTGTCGTCGACCACAACGGTCTTCGCGTGGACGTAGATCGCCGCTCCATCCTCGTTCTCCAGGTCGTAGAGCGCCACGCGGTCGCCGCCAACCTTGGTCAGCCTGCTCATCATCGCGAGTTGCCCTAACCGGTTGGCGGGTCCGGAGAACGTGCCGTTGCGATCGGGATGCCGCGGAACCACCACGATGATCCGAAGCTCCGGCGCGCGCCGGAGCGCTTCCTCATACAGCGAAGCGATCTCTTCGGACCAGAAGTACTGATCCTCCACGTAGATGAGCGAGCGCGCCCTGGCGAGCGCCTTCGCGTAGATCCGGGCGATGCTCCGCTCCCCGTCCGGGGCGAACGGATAGCCCGGCCGCTTCGCTGGATACGTCCGGACCACCTGCACCGAATGATGACCCGCAGCTGGGGGCGGCGGCCCGAAGGCAGGGAGCGGATCCGGGTTCGTTTCTTCGTTCCTCCCCGCGGCGCCGAGCCGCGCCAGGACCGTGCTCTTGTGCGCTAACGGAGCTGGGTCGTCCCATCGCTCCCGGAAGGTCTCGGCGAGGTCGGCGATCACCGGTCCGCGGACCTCGGCCTGGATGTCGTGCCACGGCGGGCGGGGGCCGTAGACCGGGTCGAGTTGTTCGCCTTGGCCATCTCCGCCGTGGTGTTCGTCGTCGCGGCGCCCGTGGCAGAGGTCGATGCCGCCGATGAATCCGATGTCCTCCTCGGGCCGGCCCGGGTGGAGCAGCAGCACGAGTTTCTGGTGGTGCGAGCCCCCGCGACGGACGCGCTCGTCGAGGAGGATCGTGCCGCCGGCCTCGTTCACCATCCCGACGAGCTCGCGCTCTTTCTCCTTATGGAAGCCCAGCGCCTTCGGGTGCGAACGCCAGAGCATCCCGCGCACCTCCACACCCCGTTTCGCGAGATCGGCGAGCGCGGTGCCGAGCGTCGGACCCGCGGGGCCGAGCAGTTCGTCGTGGTCCCCCCGCCAGTCGGTGAGGAAGACGCGGTCTCCTTCGCGGAGCTCGGAGAAGGCAGCAGTCAGCCGGGCGAAGTACGTGGCGCCGTGGATCAGCGGGGTGACGCTGTTGCCGTCGGTCCAGGCCGTCCCAGGTTCCCGGCCGCGGTCTATCGCGGTCGCGGGATTGCCGCGCTCTTCGGGTGCCAGGAACCAGTCGGCTATGCGCATGCGGTCAGCCTACGGCCTTCAAGACATCTCCGGTCCTCGCAGCTGCTAGCGGACGGCCGACCCTCGGAGTAGTCTCTGCCGCAATAGAATCCGTAGTCCAGAGGGAAGGGGTCCCCTTGCCGAACATCAATGCCGGTAACACCGCATGGGTGCTGGCCAGCACCGCACTCGTGCTCTTCATGACGCCGGGTCTGGCGTTCTTCTACGGGGGGATGGTCCGGCGAAAGAACGTCCTCGGCATGCTCATGCAGAACTACGTAGTGATGGGGCTGGTCGGTGTCGTGTGGGTGTGGGTGACCTACAGCTTGGCATTCGGGCCCGACTGGGGCGGGCACGGGCTCATCGGCTCACTCCACTTCGCCGGTCTCGCGAACGTCGATACCCAGGCGGTGCCGGGATACACCGGATCCCTGGCGCAGAGCATCCCGCCGCTGGTGTTCGTCATCTTCCAGATGATGTTCGCGGTGATCACGGTCGGACTCATCACGGGATCGTCGGCGGACCGGCTCAAGTTCGGGGCGTTCGTCACATTCGCGGTCGCGTGGTCGATCCTGGTGTACGCGCCGGTCGCGCATTGGGTGTTCTCGCCGACCGGCTGGCTGGCCAAACGCGGCGCCGAGGACTTCGCCGGTGGAACCGTCGTACACATCAACGCCGCGATGGCCGGCCTGGCGCTCGCGGTCGTGGCCGGGCGCCGGAAGGGATGGCCCGAGAAGAAGATGGAACCGCACAACGTCCCGTTCATCTTGCTCGGGGGCGGCATCCTCTGGTTCGGTTGGTTCGGCTTCAACGCCGGCTCGGAACTCGGGGCCGA
>JAXDJY010000214.1:0-6871 GCA_034667445.1 Actinomycetota bacterium
AACCTCTATTTCACGGAGAAGATCGACGCGGACGAGTTCGACGAGACCGACGAAGAGACCGCGAGCGTGCTGGCAACGCAGGTGGGCGTCGCGATCGAGAACGCCCGCCTGTACGAAGAGGCCACCCACGCGCAGAGCGAGCTGCGGCGGCTCGAGGTGCTGGAAGAACGGGAGCGTATCGCCAAGGAGCTCCATGACGGCGTGATCCAGTCACTGTTCGCGGTCGGCATGGGCCTCCAGGGCGCCGCCGCCGTGGCCAACGACGAGGTCATGTCCCGTCGGCTCGAAAGCGCCGTAGACGAGATCGACAACGCCATCCGGGATCTTCGGAACTACATCTTCGGACTGCGACCGGGGATCCTGGCCGACCGTCAGCTCGGCCAAGCCATCGTGCAACTCGCGGCGGAGTTCTCGCAGAACTCCGATGTCGTCATCGTCGCGGATATCGACGAGCGGCTCGCCTCAGAGCTGGCCTCGAAGGCCGCCGACCTGGTGCAGTTGGTACGGGAGGCGCTGTCCAACGTCGTGCGGCACGCCGACGCCAGCACCTGCAGGATCACGCTGCGGCCCGGCCCCGACGGCACTGTCCTCGAGATCGACGACGACGGCACCGGCTTCGATCCCCTCGCCCCCGCGACAGGGATGGGGATGGCGAACCTTCGTGCGCGAGTCGCCGCCCTTGGGGGAACACTCGAGGTGTCGAGTTCCTTGGGTGAGGGCGCGACCGTCCGCGCGGTCATCCCGCGCTGACGCGGCCACGCACCGGAGGCCGGACGGCCCTGCGGTTGGGGGACCTTCACCGCCCCGAACCGGCGCACGGGAGCGCACACTGCGGGGGTCATGCTTGCGAGATATTTCCTCGAGCTCCCTCTGCCTCTGGACGCGGTGGCAACGACACTGCTGGCCGACCCGGAGAGCTGGGTGCCCGGTATCGCGAGTCAGGCCAGTCAACGTGGTGACGCGCTCCTGGCCGACGTCGGATTCGGAACGGAGCGGCGGCTCTCCCACCAGGTGGCGGTGTCGTTCGGTTCGCCCCTTGAGATGGAGTCCAAGACCCTCCTGCCGATCTGCTGGACCCCCGCAGGTCCCCAGTCGCTGTTCCCAAGCCTGGACGCCGACCTCGAGGTCGCCTCGCTCGGCGCGGATCGAACACAGCTCTCGATCAACGCCAGGTACCAGCCTCCCTTCGGACCGCTTGGGCGGGCAGTCGACCGGGCGCTCCTTCACCGCGTGGCCGAAGCGACGTTGAAGGACTTCCTGGACGGCCTGGGCCGGGCCATCGTCGCGGTCGCGGAGGCGCCGGATGCGGCCGAGAGCACCCAGCGCCCGGGCCGGATACCCTCAGTGCCATGACGAACCCCGCGCCGCTTCGTGTGATGCTCGTCGACGATCACGAGATCGTGCGGGAGGGCATCCGATCGATGCTCGACGCAGAAGCCGACGTCATCGTGACCTCCGAGGCCGGTTCGGTCAGGGATGCGATCGACGAAGCGGCCAGAACCAAACCCGATGTTGTGGTAATGGATGTGCGCTTGACCGATGGGAGCGGGATCGAGGCCACCAGGGAGATCCGGGCGACACACCCGGAGATCAAGGTCCTCATGCTCACGAGTTTCGCCGATGACGAAGCGTTGTTCGCATCGATCATGGCGGGTGCGTCGGGGTACGTGCTCAAACAGGTGAAGTCGGGAGACCTCCTCCGCGCCATCCGCGCCGTCGGTGCGGGTGACTCGTTGCTGGACCCGAGCATCACCACCGCGGTACTAGACCGGCTCCGCAAGGGTAAGCACCTCATGCGGGACGAGAAGCTCGCGCGCCTGTCCCCGCAGGAGGAGCGGATCCTCAGCCAGATCGCCGACGGAAAAACCAACCGGGAGATCGGTGATGACCTCAACCTCGCGGAGAAGACCGTGAAGAACTACGTCAGTTCGATCTTGTCGAAACTGGAGGTCGCCCGGCGTGCGGAGGCGGCCGCCTACCTCGCGCGCCACACCACGACTCCCGGCAGCTTCAGCGAGTCCGGTTAACCGGCGAGCATCTGGCGAAGGACCGACCGGAGGATGCCCCCGGCCTCGTAGTAGTCGACCTCGGCGGCCGCGTCTACGCGGACGGTGACCGCGAAGGATGTCGTGCTGCCGTCCTCGCGGGAGACGTCCACCGTTGCGTCCTGCCCCGGCGTGATGCCGTCGCCCGCGCCGCGAACGGCGAAGACCTCCCGGCCGGTGAGCGCATACGACGCAGCGCTCTCCCCACGCTTGAACTCCAACGGCAACACGCCCATGCCCACCAGGTTCGACCGATGGATCCGCTCGAAGCTTTCGGCGAGCACGAACCGAACCCCGAGCAGGTTCGGACCCTTGGCCGCCCAGTCGCGGCTGGAGCCGCTGCCGTATTCCCTGCCGGCGAGCACACCCAGCGGCACGCCCTCCGCGCGATATCGGGCGGCGCCCTCGAATACGCTCAGCAGGTCGCCGCTGGGGAGATGCGTCGTGAAGGGCCCCTCGGTCCCGGGGGCAAGTTCGTTCTGCAGCCGGATGTTCGCGAAGGTGCCGCGGACCATGACCTGGTGGTTCCCGCGGCGCGCCCCGTAGGAATTGAAGTGGGCGGGTGTAACGCCGTTCTCCTGCAGATAGCGCCCCGCCGGCGAGTCGGGCTTGATCGACCCGGCGGGCGAGATATGGTCGGTCGTGATGGAGTCACCGACCTTGACCAGAACCCGGGCGCCCTCGATGTCACCCGCAGCCATCTGCGCATCCAGGTCCTCGAAGTACGGGGGCTCCTGCACGTAGGTGGACGCGGGGTCCCACGCGTACACCTCCCCCATCGGCGTGGGAAGTGATCGCCAGTGTTCATCGCCCTCCCACACCTTCGCGTACTGCTCCTTGAACTGTTCGCGATCGATCGACTCGGCGATCTTTTCGGCCACCTCGGCAGCCGTCGGCCAGAGGTCCGCGAGCATCACCGGCCCATCTGCCCCCTGCCCGAGCGGCTCGGTCGAAAGGTCGATGTCGATGCGACCCGCCAGCGCGTAGGCGACAACCAACGGGGGGGAGGCCAGATAGGACGCCCGCACCTGCGGGTGGACCCTCCCCTCGAAGTTCCGATTGCCCGACAACACCGCGGCGACGTTCAGCCCGCGTTCCTCCACCTGCGCAGCCACATCGTCGGGCAGCGGCCCGGAGTTCCCGATACACGTCGTGCAGCCGTACCCGACCAACGCGAACCCAAGCTTCTCCAGGTACGGCGTGAGTCCCGCGCGGTCCAGGTAGTCCGTCACGACACGCGAGCCGGGTGCCAGAGAGGTCTTCACCCACGGTTGCACCTCGATCCCCGCATCGACCGCGTTCTTGGCGAGCAGCGCGGCGGCAAGCATGACGGAGGGGTTCGACGTGTTCGTGCAGGAGGTGATGGCGGCGATGACCACGCTGCCGTCGCGCACATGGGTGTCTCCCTGCTCGGCGCGACGATCGCCGTACCGCTCGGTGAAGCTCTCCCAAACGCCTGAGAGCGTAACGCGGTCCTGCGGCCGGCTCGGACCTGCGAGCGATGGTTCGATGGCGGAGAGGTCGAGGTCGATCACCTCGGAGAACTCTGGATCGAGATCGGCGTCGGTGCGGAAGAGCCCCTGCGCCCGGGTGTAGCGCGCGACCAGGTCATCGCCGCGGTTGGTGAATCGAAGATATGCAAGCGTCTGTTCGTCCACAGGGAAGTACGCGGCGGTGGCGCCGTACTCCGGGCACATGTTCGACAGCGTCGCGCGGTCGGCGACCGACAACGTCGAGAGACCCGCCCCGAAGAATTCGACGAACTTCCCGACCACACCGTGCGTCCGAAGCAGCTGGGTGAGCGTGAGGACGAGGTCGGTGGCGGTCGTGCCCGCGGGCAGGGCCCCTGTGAGCCGCACCCCGAGCACCACGGGCTGTGGCAGGAACATCGGTTGTCCCAGCATGGAGGCCTCCGCCTCGATGCCGCCGACGCCCCACCCGAGGATGCCGAGGCCGTTGATCATCGTGGTGTGGGAGTCAGTCCCAACGACCGTGTCCGGGTAGGCGACGCCCTCCAGCACCGACACCACCGTGCCCAGATGCTCCAGGTTCACTTGATGGCAGATCCCGGCGCCCGGCGGCACCACGCGGAGCCCGCTGAACGCCTCCTGTGCCCAACGGAGGAACGCGTACCGTTCGCTGTTGCGGCCGTATTCGCGCTCGATGTTCGCCTCGTAGGCGTCCGCGGAGCGGAACAGGTCGACCTGCACGCTGTGATCGATGATCAGGTCGGTCGGGATCAGTGGGTTGATCTGGGAGGGATCACCCCCGGCGCGCGCCGTGGCGCTCCGCATCGCCGCCAGGTCCACGACGGCGGGCACACCGGTGAAATCCTGCATCAGAACCCTGCCCGGCTTGAACGCGATGTCGCCGGCCGGGCCCGGCCACGCCGCCAGCGCCGCGATATCGGCGTCGGTCACGTCGCGGGTTCCCGCCCGGCGGAGGATGTTCTCGAGCAGGATCTTGATCGTGTGGGGAAGGCGGGCCAGGTCATCTATGACGCCACGCTCCATGAGATGGTCCAGGCGGTAGATGTCGACCGATCCGTCGGCTGTTTCCAGCCGTCCTCGTGCGGTTTGGAAGCCACTGGTCATGTCGTTCCTTCAAGGTGGGGCGGGGTCAGCTTGCCGGACATCTATCCTCCCACGGGAACAACCAACGCTCACAACCGCGCTGGTGAACGGCAGCCCGTCAGGGACCGGGACGCGTTTCCGCGTCGCGGGCGGCCTTGACCGCCGCCTTGTGCGCCAGCCGAGCCTGTCGCCGGAGCGAGGCCTCGCGTTGCCGGCGTTTCTCGGTCTCAGACTCGACGACCAGGGGCGGTACCGGCCGGGGGACGCCGTGCTCGTCCACCGCGACGAACACCAGATAGGCGGAGTTCGCATGGCGTGACCCGCCCGAGATGGGATCCAGGGCATCCACACGAACACCAACCTCGACCGACGTGCGTCCCGCATCGGTGACCGACGCCTTGAGCACCAGGACCTCGCCGATGTGGACGGGTTCGAGGAACGTCATCTCATCGATCGCGACCGTCAGGCAGAGGCCACCGGCGTGGCGGATGGCAGCCAGCCCGGCGGCCGTGTCGACGAGCCGCATGATCGCTCCCCCGTGTACGGTGCCGCCGATATTCGCGTCGGTGACCTCCATCATCTGGGTCAGCGTCACGTGCGAGTCCGCCACGTGCTTCGGGGTGAGATCCCATCCGGTCACACGCGCATCCTAATGGCCTCCTGGGCGCCGGCGCGACCACCGGTAGCATCACGTCGATGCATCGGATCTCGATCGTTGCCGTGCTTCTGCTCGCTGGGGCCACCGCGTGTTCGGGTTCGGCGTCGAAGACATCGGCCGCCCCGACCCCCCATCACACGAGAACCCGCACCCCCTCCCGTTCACACGCGCCGCCCGTGAGCCCCACGCCGCCACCGAGCATCGTGCCCACCGGGATACCCGCGGGCACGCCGAAGAGCTATCCCAAGGATGTAGGCGCCATCAAGATCAAGCCGCAGGATCTGGTCCGCCCGGGCGTCACGGTCACAGACGCGTGGTCGACGACGACGCTCGCGGGCGAGACCGCGGGGGTGGCCTATGTCTTGGCGGGAGACCCGCTCGCGGCGCCGCACGGGTTGGTCATCTGGCGCAGGACCCCGGGGGCCACCCCGCCGTGGGTGCCGGTCTTCGGCCTGAGCACGGCCGTCGGCGCGGGCGTGGTGCAGATGGAAACCCAGCTGGGCGAGGCCACCGGGGATGGCTCGGACGATGCCCTCATCTTCGAAGGGACCGGGGGCAGCGGAGCCTGCGGCACATCGCTGGTGATCGACCTCGCCGCGAACGCACAGGTCTTCAAGAAGACGGCCTGTGACACCGTGGTCGGATTCTCTCCGAAGCCGGTGGGGCTCCAGATCCAACAGGCCGTCTATGCCCCCTCCGACTCCCACTGTTGCCCAAGCGCATTCCAGACGACGATCCTCACCTACTCGGGGAGCCGGTTCGTGATCGCCTCTCGAACGACGTCGCCGACGTAGCGTGGGCCGGCCCTAGATCACCGATGCGGCGCTTCGCCGCCTGCCGGTCTTCGAGATCTGCACGGCAATGGGGAATTGATCTTTCACCTGTTCGGCGTGGGTGACCACGAACAACTGATGGAACCGCGAGGACAGGCGCCCCATCGCCTGCACCATCAGGTCCTTCCGCTCCTGGTCCAGCGATCCTAGTGCCTCGTCCAAGACGAGCATCCCGACGTCGGCGCCGGAGACGCGGGATAGATGCATCGAGATGGCTACGCGCAGCGCGAGGTTCGCCAGGTCTGTCTCCGATCCGCTGAAGCGATCGATATCGAAATACGTGTCGCCGTCGGCGATGTGGATGCTCAAGGTGTCGTCGTCGATCTTCAGGTCGTCGTACTCATGGTTGGTGAGTTCGCGGAACAGGGACTCGGCTTCACGTGAAAGCTCCGGTCCGACGCGGCCCACCAGGTGGTCGCGGAACCCGTCCAGGAGCGTGGCTACCCGGTCGCGATAGCGGGCCTCTGAACGGAGTTCGTCGGCGCGGGCGACCGTCTTCCGCGCCTCCTCCAACGCTCCCTGAAGCTTGGCGAGTTCGGTCTGTGCTCGCGCCCGCGTCTCCGCCGCCGCGCGCTCTGCTTCGCGCGCCAGCACCAGCGCCGACCCAGCGCTCTCGCGCGCGACCCGGAGCTCCTCGTGTGCGCCGGCGTCATAGCCGAGCGCGTCTCTCGCAGTGACTTCGGCGGCCTGTTCCACGATGATCTCCGCGATGCGGGCATCGGCGGCCGCGAGATCGCCGGCCAGCTGATCTCGCTGGTGGAC
>JAXDJY010000215.1:0-2718 GCA_034667445.1 Actinomycetota bacterium
TCGAGCACGCAGGAAGCAGGACGAGCAGGACGAAGGCGAGTGTCGAGATGCGCTTCACGTCAGTTCCCCCCAAAGGTTCTCGGCCGGTGCAGGTCCGGCGGATGCGACCGGCTGGATGGTAGCAGCCGACGTTCGGAGCGCGCTCGCAGGTTACTTCCGGGGCTCCCAGCTGAACGACCTCGCGGCGAGCACCAGCCCGGCGACGCCCCAGGCTGCAACCACCAATACGTCGCCCCAGCGGAACGGGAACGGGTGGGTGCCCGCCAGTGGGCCGGCGCTGGCCGACGCCGTGAAGTTCCCCAGGAACCCCCCGTAGAGCGTGTCCACGAAGTGCTTGACCGGGAAGATGTCCCCGACGATCGTGATCCAGCGGGGCGCGTCGTCCCCGAGCGGGATGAAGATCCCCGAGAGGAACAGGAGCGGGAGGATGCTGGCGTTCACCATCGGGGGTGCGGCGTCGGCGTTCGGGATGACGCCGGTGAGCGCCAGGGCCAGCGCCGAGAAGCTCAGTGCACCGACCACCAACGCGACGCAATATTCCAGGAGCGGTACGCCGGTCGGGAGCGGGGTGCCGTACACAAGCCTCCCGAAGACGAGCGTGATGACCACGAGGATCCCGGCGACGATCATCGAGTGCACGACGCGGCTGAATAGATAGGCCCATGCCGGCAGCGGCGTCCCTCTGAGCCGCTTCAAGATCCCCTGATCCCGCTGGAAGGTCACCGTGATGGCGATGTTCGTGTAGCACGCGGAGATGACGCCGAATCCCCCCATGGCGCCCACGAAGTACCACGACTGTTTGATGCTGACGCCGTGGATGGGGAGGTTGCCCGAGCCCAGGAGCGACGTGAAGATGACCAGGAACATCAACGGGAACGCGAAGGTGAAGAACGCGCTCGCCGGGTTACGCCAGAACGCCTTGTTCGTGAAGCGAACCTGCCGCAGCGCGAGCCCCGGGCCGCTCATCCCGTCCCCTCTTGTCCGGCGGTGAGCTCGATATAGACGTCTTCGAGTGACGGACGCGAAGCATCGAGCGCCTCGAACGTGAAACCATGCTCCACGGCCCACGACGTGATCTCGTGCAGCGCAGCCGTCGGGTCGTCGACGCGGAGTTCGAACGAGCCGTCGGGTTGCTGCGCATCGGGATGCCCGGGCGGCGGCGCGGCCCCCGATGGGACGCGGTAGCGGATCCTGGCTTGCATCGTGTCGCGGCCGGCGATCGTCTCCGGCGTGCCCTCGGCGACGATCGTGCCGTTCGCGATCACGGCGACCCGGTCGGCCAGATACTGGGCCTCATCCATGAAGTGCGTCGTGAGGAACACGGTCTTGCCCAGAGCCGCGAGGTTCTTCACGATCTCCCACGCATTGCGGCGGGCGTTCGGATCGAATCCGGTCGTGGGCTCGTCTAGGAAGAGGAGTTCGGGGTCTCCGGCGAGTGCGACCGCCACGTCGAGGCGGCGCTGCTGGCCACCGCTCAGCTTGTTCACCCGCGCATCGCGCTTCTCCGCGAGCCCGACCAGCTCGATCACTTCGCCGGCGTCGCGTGGATGCTCGTAGTACCCGGCGAACAACTCGACGGTCTCGGCGACGGTGAGGAACGGGTCGACGCCGGTGGACTGCAGGACGATCCCGATCCGCGATTTCATCTCGAGATCGTTGGACGCAGGGTCGAACCCCAGGACGCTGACCGTGCCCTGGGTCCGATCGCGGTAGCCCTCCAGGATCTCGGTGGTCGTCGTCTTCCCGGCGCCGTTGGGTCCCAGGAGTGCGAACACCTCCCCGCGATCGACGTGGATGTCGATCCCCCGAACCGCCTCGAAGTCTCCGTAGGACTTGCGGAGGCCTTCGATCTGGATCACGCGCTCGGTCATGGGGGCTGAGCCCATCTCAGGCCGCCCCGAAGCCGGCGCGCTTGTCCACCGGGTTGCGCAGAGGTTCGTCACGGACGAACCGGCCGAGGTTGTCCAGGAATAGGTCCACTGCAGCCTCCTCCCATCCCTGGAAGTCCCCGCACATGTGCGGGCTGATGATGACGCCCGAGAGGTCCCAGAGGGGGCTGTCGGCTGCCAGTGGTTCCGTCTCGAATACGTCGAGTGCAGCGCCCGCGATCTCCCCTGTTTGCAATGCGCGGATGAGCGCGGGTTCGTCCACGGTTGCGCCACGGCCGACGTTCACGAACCGGGCGGTCGGGCGCATGGCCGCGAAGACGGCTGCGTCGAACAGGTGCTGTGTGCCGGGAGTCAGCGGCAGCGTGTCCACCACGACGTCCGCCTCGGACGCAGCCGCCTCGAGTTCGCTCACCCCCCGAACGCGGCCGAAGAGCTCGTCGTCACGGGGGGTTCGCCCGACCGCCGCGAGTTCCATCCCGAGCGACCGCGCCCGAGTGGCGACAGCCCTGCCGATGGGCCCGGGCCCGACGACCAGCAGGCGCGAACCCGCGAGACGTTCGGTCGGACCCGAAACCCAGCGGTGCTGGCGCTGTGCAGCGAAAGACTCGGGGATCCGTGTGGCGAAGCCGAGTAGCACGCCGATCACCCATTCGGCGATGGCATCGTCGAAGATCCCCCGTCCGTTGGTGACGACCGTGTCCGCGTCTACCAACGCCGGGAAGAGCAGCCCATCGACCCCGTCGGATGCGGTCTGGATCCAGCGGAGCCCTTTCGCCGCCTCCCAGGCCTCTTCGAGATCCCGCCGACTCGCGTGCCAGAAGAAGAGGCC
>JAXDJY010000216.1:0-5750 GCA_034667445.1 Actinomycetota bacterium
TATCGAGGGCGAGGCGCACATCGGCCTCCCGAAGGATCCGGATGTCGCGGTCGGCGGCCATCTCGAAAGCCTAGACGTTCGCGCACCTGCGGCCGGGCCGTACAGACCGCGACCCCACGGTCACCTCCCTGGGCTCGCGCTCCGCCCGAGCCCGGTGCTACGGTCGGGCCCTACGCTCACCCCACCACTCCGGGAGGAACCACATGGACCTTGACCTCTTCACGATGGAGCGCTACCAATCGCTGCACTGGCACGTGGTCGACTACGACCTGTCGGAGTCCGGTGTGCGCCCGATGTCCATCCGTGACCTGCTTGGCCCCGACGCCGATGCGGAAGCCTTCATGGCGTCGAAACTCGGCTACCCCCTCTCCGAGGGGTCCGCCGAAACCAGATCCAACATCGCCGAGTGGTACCCGGGCGCGCAGATCGAGAACGTGACCGTGGCCAACGGCGGTTCCGAAGCGAACTTCCTGACGCTTTGGACTTTGCTGGACGAAGACGACCGTCTGGCGTTCATGGTCCCCAACTACCTGCAGGGCCTGGGACTGGGACGTGCGTTCGGCCGAGGGGTCGACACCTTCCGACTCCGCCAGCGAGGGGGCAGGTGGCAGCTCGATCTCGACGGGCTGCGCGAGGCCGTTACGAAGAAGACCAAGGTCATCATGGTCTGCAACCCGAACAACCCCACCGGCCACGTGCTCACAGAGGCGGAGATGGACGCGGCGGTCGATGCCGCCGAGCGTGTCGGCGCGTGGATCGTCGCCGACGAGATCTACCGCGGCGCCGAGGTCGACACCGACGTTGTCACCCCGACCTTCTGGGGACGCTACGACAAGGTCGTCATCACCAGCGGTCTGTCGAAGGCGTTCGCGATGCCGGGACTGCGGATCGGGTGGATGGTGGCGCCCGAACGGATCATCTCGAGGATCTGGGAGCGTCACGACTACACCACCTTGACCCCGGGCCTCCTCAACGACCAGCTCTGCGCCTTCGCGATGCAGCCTGCCGTTCGAGACAACATCTTCGCCCGCACGCGCGGCATCATCCGGACGAACCTGCCCCCACTGGAGGCGTGGATCGAAAGTCACGGTGACATCTTCACCTACGTGCGGCCCGCCGCCGGAGCGATCGCCTATGTCGACTACGACCTTCCGATCCGTTCGGGTCCCCTCGTCGAGCGTATCCGCGAACAGGTAGGCGTCCTCCTGGTCTCCGGTGACATGTTCGGGTTGAAGAAGGCGAAGGGCATCCGGTTCGGATTCGGCTTCGACATCGAGCACACGCTGAAGGGTCTCGCGCGGGTGGACGAGGTGCTCGCAGACGTGCGCGCCGGCGCGTGACGCCAACCACGCGCAGGTGCGAGTGGGCGCCGGCCTCGGACCCTTTGTACCTGGCGTACCACGACGAGGAGTGGGGCGTTCCCGCCCACAGCGAGTCGCACCTGTTCGAGATGCTCACCTTGGAGGGCGCCCAGGCCGGCTTGAGCTGGGCGACGATCCTGCACAAACGCCAGGGCTACCGCGCGGCGTTCGCGGGATTCGATGCCGCCGCAGTCGCGCGCTTCACACCGGCAAAGGTCGAGCGTCTCCTCCGCGACCCGTCCATAGTGCGCAACAGGTTGAAGGTTGAGTCCACGGTCTCGAACGCCCGCGCGATCGTCGCGCTAGGCAAGACCGACCAGTCGTTGGACACGCTGCTTTGGGACTTCGCTGCGGCGCCGGTGCGGCGCCGGTCCCTTGCCGATATCCCTTCCGAGACGCCTGCGTCCAAAGCGATGAGCAAGGAACTGAAGCGGCGTGGGTTCCGGTTCGTCGGCCCGACGGTGTGCTATGCGTTCATGCAAGCGTGCGGGCTCGTGAACGATCACGTCACGACCTGCTTCCGCTACCGGGAGCTCGCTACCCCTAAGTAGCGGGTGGGGGGCACACGCTCTAGTTGAGGACCTTCGAACACACCTTGACGCTCAAGCCGGCCAAGAGCGGAGATCCCATGCCAACCGAGTGGAAGGCGGACGCGTCGTTCTCCGCCGCTGCCTCGTCGCCGTGCGCGTGCACCGATGCGAAGAACATCAGGTACCGGGTGCTGTTCGCAGGAATCCTCACCTTCATCTTTACCGTGGTGCAGC
The DNA here is from genome assembly GCA_034667445.1 of Actinomycetota bacterium. Lineage (GTDB taxonomy): Bacteria > Actinomycetota > UBA4738 > UBA4738 > HRBIN12 > JANXVR01. The sequence continues at coordinate 2,126 of JAXDJY010000216.1, forward strand.
CGACGTCCTCTGGCTGCTTGGTTACGGCGGCGACCTTCGTGGTGACGTTCCCCCTCCCGTAGAACACCAGGGTGGGGGTCGCGTCCGTGCCGGAGGAGTTCCTTGTGACGATCCAGCGGTCGGCGACGGTCAAGACCTTGTCGCCGCTGCTCGTACTATCGATCCGTTCCCCCGGCCCGTTGTCTCCAAGGGCGGTGTCAAGCACGAAACTCGTCGAGATGTTCTTCGATGATCTGTTCTTGAGCGACATCAGCATCCGGAGCACCTGGCCGGTATCGATGTTCGTCTCCTTCACTCCGACGGCCAGCCCGCTCATCTTCGTTGGCCCGGCGGAAACGGTGTCGGTCCCGTTGTACGTTCCTGCGTTGCCGGCGACCGTGAACCCGTGACCACCGATGATCGGCATGAGGCCGCCGTCGAAGGCGTCGCCGCTCCACGAACGAGCGGGCCGTCAATCCTCGGGTTCGGGCGGGTCCAGCTTCCGGGTGGCGATGTACTCCTTGAGCTCTTCGTCGATCGCGGGGTCGATGCCTGGATCTTCGTACGAGGCGAGGAGCGTCTTCCAGGCCTCGCTCGCGGCCTGTTCGCTGGTCTGGCGTCCCATGACGTCCCACGTCGAGTAGTCCGGCGTCTGGAAGAGCGGGCTCATATAGAGCCATTCCTTGAAGTGCTCCTTCGTGTGCTTCGCGGCAAGGAACAATCCGCCGGGGCCGGTATCGGCGAGCGCATCGAACCCGAGCTCCTCGTCGGTGAATCCGATCCCCTTGCCCTGCAAGGAGAACTGCTTGAGTGCCTCGACATCGAACGCGAACTTCTCGTAGCTCGCCGTGAGTCCGCCTTCGAGCCACCCGGCAGCGTGCAGCACCACGTCGGTCCCCGCCAGGAATGTGGCCCAGAGCATCGTCATCGACTCGTACGCGGCTTGTGCGTCCAACGAATTCGCGCTGCAGAGGCCGCCGCCCCCCCGGAAGGGCAGTCCGTACCGGCGCGCCAGCTGTGAACCCGCGAGCACGCCGAACACGCTCTCCGGCGTTCCGAACGCCGGCGACCCGGTTCGCATGTCGAGCGCGGTGAAGAACGAGCCGTAGAGGCACGGCACACCCGGACGCACGATCTGCGCGAGCGCGACCCCGCTGAGTGCCTCGGCCACCTGCTGCGCGAGTGCACCTGCGGTGCTCACGGTCGCCGTCGCGCCGGCCAGGAGGAACGGTGTCACCACGATGGGCTGGTTCGCCTGCGCCCACGCGATGAGCGCGTCGGTCATCCGGAAGTCCCAGATGAGCGGGCTGTTCGGGTTGACGATCCCCATCAGCGCCGGAGTGGCTTCGATCTTGTCTCGGCCGCCGTGCACGATCTCGGCCATACGGATCCCATCCCGCGCCTTCGGGCCGCTGGTGCCGTACGTGGTGTAGGGCTTGTCCGACCACCGGATCGCTGAGTACTCCATGTCCATATGCCGGAAGTTGACGTCGAGTTCGACGGCCTCGCATGCGCCGATCTGGACGCAGTTCAAGACATCGGCCGCCTGCGTCATCTTCACCAGCTCGTCGTGGGAGGCGATGTCGCCGCTCCGACGACCGCGATCGATGTCGCTCACGAACGGCGGTCCCCCTACTCCCATGAGAACCGGCGGCGCTCCCCCGCCGACCTGGAGCGTCCGCGCGGGGTTGCGCGCGGCCAGCGTGAACTGACCGGGCACCTTCGCGACCTGTTCCATGACGAACCCGCGGTTCCAGCGCACGCGGTCGCCCTCGACCCGCATGCCGGCCTGTTCGGCTAGTTTGCGGCCCTCATCGTGCAGGACGTCGGTCCCGATCTCCTCCAGGATCCGCATCGCCTGCTCGTGCACCTTCTCCTCTTGCTCCGGCGTAAGGATCTTCAAGGCGTTCTCAGGCTCGAACATCGGCGGTCTCCTCCATCAGCGGAACGAGCAGGTCCTCGAGGGGTCTGATCCCGAGGTCGTGGATCTCGATCGGCAGCTCCATGTACTCGGCGATCTCGCGCGCCTTCGCCTCGCGGGCGGGGTCGGGATGCTGCCGAACGAACAACACCCTCGTGAGATTGCCGAAGTACGTCTCCTTCAACCAGGGGAAGCGATCCAAGCCCAGACCCTTGATAACCGCCCGATCCCAGTTCGTCACGAGCCAATCGGTGAGGAAATAGATGCCGTACTCCTCGTCGAACCGAGAGAACAGCTCGCCCGAGTACCACTGGAAGCAGTGCACACCCGCCGGTCGAACCGCCGGGTATCGGGCGAGGACCTCGTCGAGCCGCCCACCCGTCCCGCAGTCCCCGTACACGACGATAACTCGCCGATACTTGGGCAAGAGCTCGGTGAGCTTGGTCTCGACCGCGGGCGCGATCTCTGCGGGAGTCATGTGCAGTTCGGAGGAGATGCCGTGGACGTCGGCGTCCCATCCTCGTGCGTCGACGATGGCCTTGGTGTCCAGCGCGACCGCGCCACAGGCAAGGAAGGCAACCCTCTGGCCAGTGGCGCTCATGCGGAGGCTTGCGCCATCGGGATCAGGCCTCCGCAGATGTGGCCGCTTGGGTTTCCCGGCGGTGGTCGGCGATCCAACCCGAACCGTAGGCGTCCCTGCCCAGCAGCAGATCCGTCGCCAACATGGCCTTCCGGACCGGTCGGTGCATCGGGTTCGTGATCGCGGTGTTCATCCCGGCGAGGACCGCCATCGACAGGAACGTGCTGTCGATCTCTTGGCGTCCCGGCATCCCGAACGAGATGTTCGACGCGCCGCAACTCACGTTGCAGCCGAGTTCTTCGCGAACCAGCCGGATCGTTTCATACATGGCGCGACCTGCCTCGGGCATCGCCCCGATGGGCATGGCGATGACATCGATGATGACGTCCTCCGGCGGGATCCCGTGGTCGGCGGCTGCCTCGACGATCTTCCGCGCGGCGGCGAGCCGTGTCCGCGGATCCATCTGGGGACCTTCCTCGTCATTGGACATGCCGATCACCGCTGCCCCGAACCGGGCGACCAACGGCAACAGCCGGCGCATCGACTCTTCCTCCGCCGTCACCGAATTGATGAGCACCTTTCCTTGGGCGAGCGGGATCGCGGCCTCGAGCGCCGAGGGCGTCGAGGAGTCGATGCACAGCGGAACGCCGACCACGGACTGCACGGCCTTCACGGCGCTTGAAAGCATCTCGGCTTCATCGAATCCAGGCACCCCGGCGTTGATATCCAGGACGCGGGCTCCGCTTTCGACCTGGCCGATGGCGTCGGCCATGACCATGGTCATGTCACCGGTGCGCATCTGCTCAGAAAGGCTCGTGCGCCCGGTAGGGTTGATGCGTTCGCCGATGATCGCGAACGGCTGGTCGTCCCCGATGCGGATCTCACCGTCAGGGCCGGAAAGAACGGTTTCCGCAACGGTCACTGCGCCGCTCCGACCAGTTTCTTCGCGATCTCGACCGCTTCCGGGGCGTTGTTCGCGTAGGCGTCGGCCCCGATCTTCTCGGCCCATTCAGGGGTGACGGGCGCACCGCCGACCATGACTTTCACCTTGTCGCGAAGCCCTTCCGTCACCAGCCGCTTGATCACCGTTTCCTGATAGGGAACCGTCGTTGTCAACAGTGCGCTGAGGCCGACGATCTGGGGCT
>JAXDJY010000217.1:0-3187 GCA_034667445.1 Actinomycetota bacterium
CGAAGGTCGCCGCCGGGATGACTCCTGGTGCGATGTCGAAACCCGCCTGCGAGAGGATCGTTTCGACCCCGGCCGCCTTCCCCCCCGACGAGTGATCGATCACCGGCACGGTGATCTGCGACTCGGAGATCGGCGCGTCCGGAAGCGTGACGCCGACGCCGCTCGGAAGCGCGGTGTTGTTCACGAGCGCCGCGAAGAGCGACTGTGCGCTCGGATCCAGGAACTCCACGTCAAGAGGGAACGGATATTCCGGCACGGTGACCTGTCCGACCTTCACCGGCACGTCTCGGAAGAGCACGTCACCCGTGCTGATGCCTCGGAGCTGCCCCGTCAGGTAGACGAGATCGGGGATGCTCAGTTTGTCGTCCCGCTCGAGGTTCGAAAGAACCGGCTTGATATAGCCGGGGATCTTGAGCAGTTCGCTCGGCTGCAGCAAACGGTTGAGGAGTGCGCGAAGGAACGCCTGCTGCCGGCTGATCCGGTTGAAGTCGCCGTTCACGTCGCACGGAAGATGGCGTGAACGAACATAGGACAGCACCTGCTGGCCATTGAGGTGCTGGCAGCCGGGCCGAAGGCGCAGTTGCGTGTTCGGGTCGGTGAGCCACCCATCCGGTCCCGCCTCGCTCGGCGGGATGCACATGTCGATGCCGACGATGGCATCGACGACACCTTGGAAGCCGGCAAGATCGACGTAGAGATAGTGGCTTATCTTCAAACCCGTCAATCGCGAGACGGTCTTGGCGACGCGGAGTGGGCCTCCGCCCGGGATCCCGCCGGTGAACGCCGAGTTGATCTTGCCCTTGCCCATCCCGGGGATGTTCACCCACAGGTCCCGGGGGAACGAGAGGATGACGGTCTTGCCGCCGGGTTCGGTATGCACCACCATGATGACGTCGGAGTGATCGCCCGCGCCCGCCTGTGCGTTCGTCCCGTTGGCGATGAGGTCGGCGTGACTCAGGCCGACCCTCGAGTCCGAACCCAGGAGCAGGTAGTTGCAGGACTGCTCCGCGCACGGACCTACGTAACGCTGGATGGTGTCGGTGCAATCGGAGAAACACCGTTGGTCGACACTGACCCGCTCGTTCTCGACGATCAAGACGTAGGCGTACGTCGTGACGGCACCGACGACGAGCGAGAGGGAGGCAGCAAGAGCCAGCGCTACCCGGGTGGCCCGGCCCGCTCCGCTGACCCTTCTCCCCATCGACCGAGCCTAGCGGCGCATCCCACCCGGAAGGTTGGGTCGCTGTTGTGTTCCTGTGGCGGAATGGTTTCGGCCCGTGATGGCATAATCCGCATCACCGCACCGTCGGCCCGCCAGGAGGCACAGTGACCCAAAACCTGACCGTACTGCTCGTCGGACTCGACAACGCAACCTTCGAGGAACTCGAAGGCGAGGACGGGTTCTCCGTCGAAACCGCCGATGAGCTCGAGGAAGGGCTCGCGCGTGTCCTGGTGCCCGATGCCGTCGTGATCGCGCTCGACGGCCTGGGTCCGATCGAAACGGTCGGCCGGATCCATGCCCATGCCCCCGATGCCGCCGTGGTGGTCGTGACCGACCCGACGAACGAGGCGGACGGGTCGGTGGCACGTCACGCCGGCGCCGAAGACCATCTGGTCCGCGGCGCTATGCCTCGCGGACTCCTTCCTCGGGCTATCCGATACGCGGCCGAGCGCCGACGGCTCCAACGGGAACTCGCGACCACCGACCTGGTCACCGGCATGCCGAACATCCGTGGCTTCGGCGCGATCGCAGAGCATCACCTCCGGATGGCCGACAGGGCCATGCACGCCGTGGTGTTCCTGTTCGTCCGACTGGAAGGGTTCACGGAAACCATGTCGGGAGAGGGGACCTCGGGTGCCGATGAGGCTGCGCGCGATGCGGCAGAGGTCTTGATGCAGGCTGTCCGCGACTCCGACGTGCCCGCGCGGGTTGCCCCGGACACGTTCTGTGTGTTGCTCACCGGCGACGCCATCGGCGCTGAGACCCTGGTGTTGTCGCGGCTGGTGGAGGCGATCGCCGTGCACAACGCGCGATCGGGCGAGCCACGGCCGCGTTCGTTGAGCGTGGGGAGCAGCGTGTATGACCCCGAGCACCCCGCCACGCTCGAGCAGATCCTGGAATCCGCCGGCCGCCACCTGGCCGAACAGAGCGCCGACGACCGATCCGACACGCGATGACCCGCGAATACACGGTGAGCACTGCCCGCGAAGGAAGGATCGACGCTCACCGTGCATGGAGCCGCCACACTGATGCGGAGCGAGTCGTTGGGGACAATTGACGTTTCCGAGGCGCGCGACCGCGACCTGCTGCGGCGGCTCCTGACGCGCGACGAGGAGGCGTTCCGCGGTCTGTTCGGCCGCTACGCCCCCGCCGCGAAAGCCCTCGCCCTCCGGGTAGTGCGACAACAGCATCTGGCGGAGGAGATCGTGCAGGAAGCATTCTTGGCGGTATGGCGGAACCCGGCGGCCTACGAGGAACAGCGTGGGTCCGTCAAGACGTGGTTGATGGGCATGGTCCATCACCGTGCCGTAGACGCCGTCCGACGGGAAGAGTCGCAGCGCAGGCGTGCCGAGGCCGAGGCGACGATGGCCGCAACAGAATCGGTGGACCACGCCGAGGATGTCGTTGCGGCGATCGGCGCGCCGCAAGAGCGTGCCGCGGTCCGCTCCGCCCTGCGCTCATTGCCGGAGGATCAGCGCGCGGTGCTCGAGATGATGTATTTCGACGGCCTTTCCCAATCGCAGATCGCACAGAGGAACGGATTACCGTTGGGGACGGTCAAGTCCCGTACCCTGCTCGGGATGCGCCGGCTCCGCTCCGCTCTGGAAGGCATCGAGCGATGAATCACGAGCAGATGGCGGAGCTCATCGCGGTTCGGTCGCTCGGCGGCCTCGACGGTTCCGACGTCGCGCTGCTGTCGCGCGAACTCGCGAACCATGGTGATTGCGCCGAATGCCGCATGATCGAGGACGAGATGGCCGAGACCGCGGCCATGCTCGCCGCCGCACTGGACCCCGAGCCGGTCGCACCGGAGATGATCGAGGCGATCCTCGCGGCTCCGGCGGCCCACGCCGTTGCGATGCCGGACACGGCGATGCCCGGACGGGCGGCCGACGATCTGTCGGCACGGCGCGCTCGCCGAACCTCCCTTCGGGCGATCGTCGCCGCGGCTGCCGCGGTGGCCAT
>JAXDJY010000218.1:0-2989 GCA_034667445.1 Actinomycetota bacterium
CGCTGTCGCCTTACCGGTTCGTTGCGCCATGTGGTGCGTCCTCCCATCGCTCGATGCGCGTTCGAAGTTCGCGGGTCGCGGCGACGGGATCCACCGCTGCTGCCACCGCGGAGATAACCGCGATGCCCGCGGCCCCCGCGTCGAACACGCCGCCGAGGTTCTGCAGGTCGATACCGCCGATGCCCACGACCGGGACGTCCACGGCGGAGATGACCGTGCGGATACCGGCCACTCCCCCTCCGCGAGCCTCCGGCTTCGTTCGGGTGGGCCACACCGTGACGCCGAGGTAGTCGGCCCCCAGACGCGCCGCCACGCTCGCCTGCACGCCACCGGCGACGCTGATGCCGAGTACTCGGTCGGGCCCCAATCGGGCTCGAGCGGTCTCCGGATCGTCGAACTGCCCGACGTGGGCTCCGTCTGCGCCGCTCGCGAGTGCCACCTCGACCCGGTCGTTCACGAGGAACAGGACACCCGCGTCCCGGCAAAGGGCAGAGATCTCCCGGGCCACGGGAAGGAGCGCGTCATCCCCGAGCTCGGGGGCGCGGAGTTGGACCGACGTTGCGCCCCCGAGGATGGCAGCCTCCGCCAGCGCGAGATGGTCGAGCGATGGCACGAGGGTGCCCGACGTCACCACCATGAGCCGAAGTCTTCGTGGATCGCGCACCTTCGTCCCTCCGCCGGCATTATCCGGATCAGGTACTTCGGGTCGCGGGCACATCCCGCCCGCCTCTCAGCCCGGTGGTCCGAGCTCCCCCGTCGTTGCCCCGCGAAGGATAACGCTCCCGGGATTCGGCGAACCTCCACGGTTGCATGGGTCATGGGCCCTACAATCGGGCCCGCACCCGCTCCGTTCCACTTCCCCACGGAGGTTCCGAGACGTCCCGTAGCCTGGCACACGACGCGGCCAAGGACGACGCCGGCGCGCATACGCTGGTGACGCTGGACGGCCGTTACCACGTCATCGAGAAGGTGGCGGCCGGTGGCATGGGTGAGGTCTTCAGGGCACACGATGCCGTGCTCGCCCGCGAGGTAGCGATCAAGGTCTTGCATCGCTCGCTCTCCGGTGATCCGGGGTTCGTCGACCGATTCCGTCGCGAGGCCCGTGCGGCGGCGACGCTCAACCACCCCAACATCGTGGCCGTCTATGACTGGGGCTCGGTGGACGGCATCTACTACATGGTCATGGAGTACGTGCACGGACGTGGTGTGCGCGACCTCCTCAATGCGAACCACCGGCTGGCGCCCGTGCAGGCGGCCCAGATCGTGGACCAGACGCTGATCGCACTCGAGCACGCGCACGGACTCGGATTGGTGCACCGCGACCTCAAGCCGGAGAACATCCTCGTCACGAACGAAGGTGTGGTGAAACTGACCGACCTCGGCCTCGCCCGCGCCTACGCGGACAGCACCGCCACACATGCGGGCACGGTCGTGGGAACCGTCCAGTACCTTTCGCCAGAGCAGATCCGCGGGGAGCCCTCCGACCCGCGGAGTGATCTCTACGCACTCGGCATCGTTACGTACGAACTCCTCACCGGCCGGCTCCCGTTCACCGGGGAGACGCCGATGGCGATCGCCTACAAGCACCTGTCCGACCACGTCCCCGCGCCATCGAGCCAGGTCCCGGGGATCGCACCGGAGCTGGACGCCTTCGTCGCGAGCGCAACCGAACGCAACCGCGAGCTCCGGCCGGAATCCGCCGCCGAGATGCGACGGGATCTCCGCTCCATCGAACCCACACTGACCCCCGCGCGGTCCCTCGCCGCCCTGGTGGCCGATACACCCGAGGTCGTTCACGGCGGCGACACCACCCAGCGGGTCGTGGCCGCCACCACCCAGTCCATCCCCCTCGTCGAACACACCCCGCGCAGGAGATGGCGGAAGGTCCTCGTTTCGTTCCTGGCGCTCGCCCTCGTCCTTGCCGGTGGGTGGGCGGCCTGGACCTACGCGGTCCCGCACCGCGCGGACGTGCCGGCCGTGCTCGGCACCCCGGTAACGCAGGCCCGAGCGCAGCTGGAGGCGCTCGGGTTCGTGGTCAAGGTCGCATCCGGTCAGTATTCGACGGACATCGGGGCCGGATCCGTGTTCCGCATCCGCCCCGCCGTCGGGACTTCCATCGCGAAGGGCGCCACGGTGACGATCGTTCCCTCGCTCGGACCGCCTCCCGTGGCGGTGCCGTCGGTGGTGAACGAGCCGCTCGCCAAGGCGAGGACCGAGATCCTCCACGCCGACCTGAAGGTCGGATCGATCACGCACGGCTTCAGCGAGTCCGTGCCGAAGGGGTCCGTCATCTCCCAAGATCCGTCGGGAGCCCGGGCCCCTCAGGGGAGCGAGATCGCACTCATCGTGAGCGACGGTCCCCCGCCGGTGGCCTTGCCATCGGTCGTCGGCAAGAGCCAGGACGCGGCCACGGCGGCACTACAGGCGAAGGGATTCACGGTGACGGTGGACCGTGCCTTCTCCAAGTCCGTCGCGCTCGGATTCGTCATGTCGCAGAGTCCGTCCACGCCGCAGGCCCCGCATGGATCGGCGGTGAGCATCGTCGTGTCGCAGGGGCCCCCGATCTTCAAGATCTCGAGCTACCTCGGGATGTCGAAGGATGCGGCGATAGCCGCGATCGCCGCGGACGGACTCCACGCCGACGTCCGGACCCTTCCGTCCGCGTTCCAGGGCACGGTCGTGGGTCAGTCCCCCACTCCCGAGACGATCGTTCACGCCGGGGACACCGTGATCATCTTCATCGGCTGAGCTGCCGTGCTGCTCGAACCGACCCGACCCCAGACGCCTACGGTTCGAGTTCGGCTCTGGGCCCTTCCTGGTGGGCGTAGCGTTCCTCAGCGAACGGCTCTGCGTGGATGTGGTAGCCACGGACCTCCCAGAACCCCCGTTTGTTCTTCGCCGAGAACTCGAGTCCGGTCAGCCACTTGGCGCTCTTCCACGCGTAGCGCTTCGGCACCACCAGACGAAGGGGCCATCCGTGTTCGTCCGA
>JAXDJY010000219.1:0-4087 GCA_034667445.1 Actinomycetota bacterium
CTGGCACGTGAAGCGCTTCCTTTCCCTCACCTCGGTCGTCCTGCTGTTCGTCGTGGCGTTCCTGTCCGGCATCATCAAGCTGCCCTACTACGCGATCGGGCCGGGCCCCGCGCGTGAGGTTGCACCGCTCATATCGGTCACCGGACACCCCGTCTACAGCTCGACCGGCAAACTCGTGATGACGACCGTTCGCTTCTATCAATTGACCCCGGTCTCTGCGCTCGGCGCGTGGATCGATCCCAACAAGTCGGTGGTCTACCAGGACGTCTTGTACCCGCGCGGTCAAACCGTCGATCAGGAGCAGCAGCGCTCGATCTCGCAGATGGATCAGAGCAAGATCGACGCAGCGTTCACCGTCCTTCGAACGCTGACCTCCTATCCGAAGGATCACGGCACCGGCGCCTTGGTGGAGAGCACGGTCCCTGGGTGTGCGGCCGACGGCAAGCTGTTCTCGGGCGACATCGTGAACCGCATCAACGGGACGCCGATCTCCTCACAGGCGGATGCGTCGAAGGTGCTCGAGGCGCAGAAGGTCGGCGGGACGATCGACTTCCGCGTGACGGCCGCGGGCCAGACGGAGGACGTGAAACTCAGCCGGGCGATCTGCGGTGGCTCGAAACGTCCCCTCGTGGGGGTCGTGCTGCTCGATCCCTTCCCCTTCGGCGTCCAGATCTCGAGCGGTGACGTCGGTGGCCCGTCCGCGGGCCTGATGTGGGCGCTCGGTCTCTACGACGACCTCACCCCGGGCGATCTGACGAACGGCGCCACCATCGCCGGGACGGGAACGATCGACCTCGCCGGCAACGTCGGGCCCATCGGGGGGATCACGGACAAGGTGGTCGCCGCCGAGGGCGCTGGTGCCAGCGTCTTCCTGGTTCCCCAGGACGATATGAAGGAGCTCACCGGGGTCGACACCCACGGGATGCGCCTGATCGCGGTCTCGACGTTCGGCGGCGCGCTGACCGCGCTCAAGCAGCTCGGGGGAACCCTGGGCGGACCGACGCCCGTGCCGACACCATCTCCGGCCGCCTGAGATACGCTGACCGCTTGACCACGGGGATGAACTGATGGCTCGGGCCGGCTTCCTGCCGCGACAACGGCGCTGGCCGTTCTTTGTAGCAGGGGCACTGGTCCTCCTCTTCATCCTCTTCACCATCTCCTCCGGGTTCGTCGTCAACCTCCTCTGGTTCCGGGAAGTGCATCTGTCGCAGGTGTTCTGGAGCGTGCTGAAGACGAAGCTGCTCCTCGGGTTCGTGTTCGGGCTCCTGTTCTTCGCGGGCCTCTTCGTGAACCTGTGGATCGTGCGGAGGATCACGCCCGACACCCGCGTGCTCACGCCAGATCAGGAAGTCATCGAGAACATCCGCCAGATCGCCGACCCGTACCTGCGCTGGCTCATCCCGATCGGTTGCGCATTCCTTGCCATCATCGTCGGGCTCGCGGCGTCGAAGCAATGGCAGACGTTCCTGCTGTGGCGGAACAGCAGCGGCGTGACCTTCGGCGCCCCCGAACCGTTGTTCCACAAGGACCCGGCCTTCTATATCTTCACGCTGCCGTGGTGGAAGTTCGTCCAGGGCTGGCTGTTCTCGACGTTGGTGGGGATCACCTTCCTCACGATCATCGGGCACGTCCTATGGGGCGGGATCAGGCCGCAGGCGCCGCGTTTCGCGGACAAGGTTGCGCCGCAGGTCCGCGCCCATCTCTCCGTGCTGCTCGGGCTGATCATGGTGGCGAAGGCCGTCGGCTACTGGCTGGGGCGGTTCAATCTCCTCGGTTCCCCACGGGGGATCGTGCATGGAGCGTCCTATACGGACGTGCACGCGCAACTCCCCGCGCTGTACTTGCTCGCGATCGCCGCCCTCATCTCCGCGATCCTTTTCTTCCTCAACGCTCGCGTGAAGCTCTGGAGCCTTCCGGTGATCTCGGTCGTGTTGCTGGTCGTCGTCTCGGTGGTCGTCGGAACCGCGATCCCCGCGTTCGTCCAACAATTCAGCGTGAAGCCGCAGGAGTTCCAACGAGAGCAGCCCTACATCCAGGACAACATCACGGGTACGCGGGCCGCGTTCGGGCTGAACACCATCAAGCAGGAAACGCAGCCGATCCAGCCGCTCGTCACTGCGAAAGACCTGGCGGACAACTCCGCCACCGTGTCGAACATCCGGCTCTGGCGCCCGACGGTCCTGGAGCAGGACTTCCAGTCACTCCAACGGATCCGCCAGTATTACGAGTTCAACGACGTGGATGTCGACCGATACACCATCGACGGCCAACCGCGCGTCCTCATGATCTCGGCCCGTGAGCTATCCGCGCCGGGGATCCCGCAAACCGGCGGCGCCTGGCAGAACCAACACCTCGCCTACACCCACGGGATCGGCGTCGTCTCCGCACAGGTGAACACGTCGGCGCCCGACGGCTCGCCCGCGTTCACGCTCAAGGACATCCCGGTGATCGGTCAGCCGACGATCACGCAGCCGCGCATCTACTACGGGGAGTTCCGCAGCTCCAGCGGTACGCAGCAATCCGTTCCGTTCGTCGTAACGCACACCGGCACGCCCGAGGTCGACTTCCCGGGCGCAACGCCGGCAGATGAGACGACGTTCGCCTACGACGGGCTCGGTGGGATCCCGATCGGCAACATCTTCCAGCGCGCGATGTTCGCCTGGAACTACAAGGACGTGAACCTGCTGATCTCGGGGCAGATCCACTCCGACAGCAAGATCTTGATCAACCGCGACCTGCAGACGCGCGTGCAGACGGCGGCGCCGTTCCTCACATTCGACAAGGACCCCTACCTCACGGTCATCGGCGGGCGGCTCCAGTGGATCTGGGACGCCTACACCACGACGAACCAGTACCCGTACTCCGAATCGGTGGATCTCGGTGACGCGACAGGGGGCCAGATCGCCGGTGGATCGGTGAACTACATCCGGAACTCCGTGAAGGTCGTGGTCGATGCCTACGACGGCACCATGCATTACTACGTGTCGGACCCGAACGATCCCATCATCAAGGTCTGGTCGGCGGCGTTCCCTGACATGTTCACCCCTGAGTCGGATGCCTCACCCGAACTGCAGGCCCATTTCCGCTACCCGGAGAACCTCTTCCAGATCCAGGCGACGCAGTTCGCCCGGTATCACGTGACGGACCCCACCACGTTCTTCCGCGGGACCGACGCCTGGCAGATCCCGAGCGACCCGACCTTCTGCGCCGACCCGGCGAACGCCGCAAGGTCCGAGTGCAGCAAAACCGATCCCTCGGGCGAGGCGCCGAAGATCTCTCCGTACTATCAGCTGCTCAAACTCCCCGGCGCCACGTCCGAGCAGTTCCAGTTGATCACGCCGTTCACCCCCGCCGGCCGCCCGAACATGGTCGCCTACATGGCGGCGAACTCAGATCCGAGCGGCTACGGGGACCTCACGGCGTTCCAGTTCCCGTCCGACCAGACGATCGACGGTCCGTCCACCGTGTTCGCGCAGATCAACGCCGACCCGACGTTCTCCCAAGAGCGGAGCCTGCTGAGCCAAGGGGGATCCTCCGTCCTGTTCGGCGACTTCTTGGTGATCCCGCTCGGCCAATCCGTCCTCTATGTCGAGCCCGTCTACGTCAGCTCGACCCAGACGAACTCAGTTCCGCTGCTCAAGCGCATCATCGTGGTCAACGGCAACACGGTGGCGGTCGGCACCACGCTGCAGGACGCGCTCGACCAGGCGGTCGCCGGCGCCGCGCCTGGGGGACCGAGCGGACCTGGGAACCCGACGGGGACACCGCAGGCGAGGATCGCAAACCTGCTGGCCCAGGCGGTCCAACACTTCCAAGCCGCTCAGGATGCCCTCAATGCCGGTGATCTCGGCACCTATCAGACCGAACTCAAGGCCGCGCAGGACCTGGTGCAACAGGCCAACGACCTGGCGCAGAAGATCGACACGAGCCGCGGGACCTCCACATCGACCTCGACCCCGACGCCCTCGCCGACCATCACGATCGCCCCGTCCCCGACCGCCTCGCCGTGAACCTCAGTCGGGAAGCCTGAACGCCGGGTCCGCCTCGACGTCCGCCACGTCCATCTGCGCCTTCTGGAGCCGGCCCG
>JAXDJY010000220.1:0-7856 GCA_034667445.1 Actinomycetota bacterium
GGCCACCATCTTGATCGACGGTGAAGAGCGGAATGTGCCCATCGATGAACTGCGACCCGGCGCCATCGCGATCGTGCGGCCGGGGGAGAAGATCCCCGCCGACGGCGTGGTGAAGGAGGGCACGTCTTGGGTAGATCTCTCGATGCTGACCGGCGAATCTGTCCCTGTGGACGTGGCGCCGGGAGACGATGTGATCGGCGCGTCGATCAACGGGCACGGGCGGCTGGTCGTGTTCATCACGACCGTCGGCCCGAACACCCGACTGGCCGAGATCTCGAGACTCCTGCGGTCGGCACAGGGGTCGAAGGCGCCTATCCAGCGGCTCGCCGACCGCGTCTCATCGGTCTTCGTTCCCGCGGTTCTGGGGCTGGCGGCACTGACATTCCTGGGGTGGTTCCTCGCCTGGGACAGCGGCTTCGCCAACGCGCTCCTGCACGCGGCGGCGGTGCTGCTGATCGCCTGTCCCTGCGCGCTCGGCTTGGCGACGCCGGCGGCGATCATGGCCGGTACCGGGCGGGCAGCCGAACTCGGCGTGCTCTTCAAGGGCGGCGAGGTGTTCGAGAAGGCCCGGCATGCCGACGTCATCCTCCTGGACAAGACCGGGACGGTGACGGAGGGCGCCATGGCGCTCGCGGAGGTCGTCGGGACGAACGGCGCGACCCAGGATCAGGTGCTCGGATGGGCCGCTGCGACGGAGGCAGGGTCTGAGCATCCGATCGCGCGCGCGGTGGTTGGCGGCGCGCTCGCGAGCGGGGTGAGCATCCCGAGCGCCACCGACCACCAGGTTCGGCCTGGAGCCGGGGCGCTCGCGACGCTCGACGGTGAGGAACTGCGGGTGGGACGCCCGGAGGGGTTGCCGCCCGGCCTGGAGATCGAGGCGGATCGCCTGGCCGCCGCGGGGCTCACGCCCGTCGCGGTCTGGCGCGACGGCGTGCCGTACGGGTTGGTCAGCGTGTCGGACCGGGTAAAGCCCGAGGCTGCGGACGCGGTTCGGCGGATGAAGGCGCTGGGCCTGCGCGTCGCGATGGTCACCGGCGACCGACGGGTGACCGCCCAGGGGATGGCCGCGGCGGCGGGCATCGACGACGTCCTGGCCGAGGTCTTCCCCGAGGGCAAGGTCGAAGAAGTGGCCCGGCTCCAAGCCGGCGGACATCGCGTGATCTTCGCGGGGGACGGCCTGAACGATGCGCCCGCGCTTGCCACGGCCGACGTGGGGATCGCCATGGGAACCGGGACCGATGTGGCGCTCGCGGCCGCCGATGTGAATCTGCTGGGGGGGACCATGAGTTCGGTCGCCGACGCCCTCGAACTTGGCCGCAAGACCTATCGGGTGATCCGCCAGAATCTCTTCTGGGCCTTCGTGTACAACGCGGTCATGATTCCATTGGCGGTGGTCGGTGCCCTCACCCCGATGTGGGCCGCGGGAGCGATGGCGGCCTCAAGCGTCACGGTCGTGTTGAACGCGCTTCGCCTGCGGCGTTTTCACCGATAACGCTGGAGGTTGTCGTCGAAGGGGACTGCCGACGTGGATGCCTTTAACCGGAGATACGGCCGCCGTAGTCGAACGAACTGAAGCTGGAGACGCTCCTGACGGCTACTTCTCCGCCGGCTCCGGGGTGATCCGCGTCGATCATCAACCCGCCGCCGATGTAGAGCCCGACGTGGCTCACGGGGGAGTAGAAGAAGACGAGGTCGCCCGGCTGGAGATCGGAGTACGCGACGTGCGGAAGCATGGCGGCCATCATCGCACTGGAGTGCGGCAGGCTCACTCCCGCCTGGGCGTAGGACCACATGACCAGACCCGAGCAATCGAACCCGACGCTTGGGTCTGCCGCTCCCCAGACGTATTGGGTACCGATAACGGACCTTGCTGCCGCGATGGCCTGCGAGGCGACGCTTCCGTTCGGCGGGGGTGGCGGCGGTATGGGTCCCCCTCCGCCTGTCCCACCGGTTTGGTGTTCCGCAGCCGCGGCGGCCTTCGCTGCTGCCACCTGGGCGGCATGCCAGGAGCCGTAGAGCTTGACGTAGACCTGCTTGGCGCTCGCTGCCGCGGTGAGCAGTTGCTGCTTGCGGTCGGCGATGACCTTCACCTGCGTGCTGGCCTGGGCGGCCGCAGTCGAGTAGGCCTGGCGTGCTGCATCGGCTTGGATCTGCGCCGACTGGTATCGCGTGGCCAGGTCGGCGTCATGGCTCGCGATCGCACTCATGTAAGCGATGCGATCGGAGAAGTCGGAGAACGAGTTGGACCCGAGGATCCCGCTGAGTTGTGAGCCCTGCGACGTGTAGGCCGCGGTCTCGCGGGCGTTCAGGTCTTTGAGGGCGGAGGCGGCTGCCGCCTGCGCCGTGTCCATCGCCTGCTTGGCGTTGGCTTCCTTGACGCGGATGGCGTCGAGTTGCGCTTGCGCCGTGTTGAGTTGTTCGGAGATGACCTCGGCCTGGTGCGCGAGTTCGTTGTACTTCGCCTTCGCCGCGTCGACCTGTGCCTTGCTGGGGGCAGCGGATGCGGTGCCGATAGAGGAGAGGAGCCCGGGGAGCGCGATGAGCGCGGCTACCGAGAGCCGCAGGATCGTCGTGCGCTTCCGGGTCATATGCCTCCTGAGATCGGGGATAGCGGCCTATGCGAAAGGCTCCGTCAACCGGAGCCCACGGCATCGAGGCTACCGGGGTCCCCGGGGTTCGTCAACGATTCGATGCTCTTCAAGGCAATAGCCAGGATCTGCTGTCGTGACTGGGCTACACACGCCGAGGGCGGGCCCATTTCGGCCCGCCCTGACGCGCTCCTCGAGTCGGGACGGCGGGACTTGAACCCGCGACCTCAGCGTCCCGAACGCTGCGCGCTACCAAACTGCGCCACGTCCCGAGGGTGTTCAGTGTAGCGAAGCGACCGCGCCTAGCTCTTCCGCGGACGGAGTTCCAGGAGCGCGGCTTCGGGGCGGCAGAAGAATCGGAACGGGGCGAACTTGCTGGTCCCCATGCCGGGCGACAGGTACATGACTGCTCCACCCATCCGGATCAGCCCGCTCACCAATCGGCGCGGCATCGAGGAGTTGGTCACCAACGCTCCGACCCAGGGCAGGCGCACCTGGCCCCCGTGGGTGTGGCCGGCGACCATGAAGTCGTAGCCGAGCGCGGCGGACTCCGGCGCGGAGTCGGGCGAGTGCATGACGGCGAACCCGAACCGTTCGGGTTCGGTGCGTGGGGCGATCGTGAGGTCGTGCCAGTAGATGTGCGCGTCGTCGAGCCCCAGGAGTTCGATCAGGAGGCCGTTGATCTCGATCTGCCGACGGACGTTCGTGAGATCCTCCCAACCGGTGTCGCCGAGCTGCGCCCTGAGGTCGGCCGCGCGTCCACGCCGTACCCGCCGCGGGTGCCGGTGGCGGCGGAAGTACGACAGGTAGTTGAGCGGCCGAGGGACGAAGTAGTCGTTCGAGCCGAGGACGAACCAGCTCGCACTCGTGCCGAGCGCGGGCTCAAGTGCGGCCACGACCGTCTCGACGGCCTCTGGTTCCGCCAGGAAGTCGCCGGTGACCACGGCGATGTCGGCCTTCGGCAGCGAGGCGATGAAGCGGGTCTTCCGCGGTTCCCGGACCGTGAAATGCAGGTCGGACAGGTGGAGCACGGTGATCGGCCCCGGGGCGTCCGCCGGTAGGATGTCCAGACGGTGCCGGGTGATCCTGAACCACCGGTGTTCGACGAGCACGCCGTAGAGGACGCACACCACACCGAACCCCAGGACACCGCCGATCCACGCAAGCACGGGAGGAGTGTAGTGACCGACCCCACGTTGAAGGTGCAGATCCACGACCAGATGACGGCCGCCCTGAAGTCCGGCGACAAGGTGGCGGTCGGCGCGCTCCGCATGCTCTGGGCCGCGATCACCTTCAAAGAGAAGGAAGCCTTGCACGACCTCTCCGACGACGAGGTTCGCGAGGTCGCCGGCAAAGAGGTGAAGAAGCGCACGGAGTCGATCGAGGCCTTCCGGGAGGCCGGCCGTACCGAACTCGTCGAGAAGGAGACCGCCGAGCGCGACGTGATCCTGCCGTTCGCTCCGGACACGCTTCCCGACGAGCGGCTGGACGCCCTGGTGGAGGAGGCTATCGCCGCCACCGGCGCCACCTCGGTCAAGGAGATGGGCAAGGTCATGGGCATGGTTATGGGCAAGACGAAGGGCTTCCAGGTTGACGGGACGGCCGTGCAGGCGAAGGTTCGGGCGAAGCTCGGCGGCTAGTGCTTGCGGCCCACCGTGATGGTGACCGTGCTGCCCTGTTTCAGCTGGGTCCCGGCCGCAGGGGACTGCGCCACGACTATGCCGATCTTCGCCGGGTTGGTCACCGTGAGGTCCTTCACGACCACCTTGAACCCCTTGTTCGTGAGCACGGTTTTCGCGTCGGCCAGCGACTGACCCGTGAGTGTCGGGACGGGGATGGTCCCCGGTTTCCCGGTGCTCACCTTGATGATCACCGAGGTTCCCTGTTCGGCCGACGAGCCGCCGCCTGGAGATTGCCCGACGACGGTTCCCTTAGGAGCGGCGTCGTCGACCGGCTGCTTCACGGGCACGAAATGCGCCTTCTTCAGGATCGACATCGCGGTCGATTCCTTCTTCCCCACCACGTTCGGAACGGTCGCTCGCTTCTGCGTCGGTGCCGCGGGGAATGGCAGCGGCGCCATCCCTGCCATCACCCGGCGCATATACGCCGCCCAGATCGGGGCTGCGACAGACCCACCGAATACCGAATGGCCGAAGTACGGCAACATCGAGGTATCGGTGCTCGGGAAGCCGACCCACACCGATGTGGTGACCTGCCGCGTGTAGCCGATGAACCAGCCGTCCGCGTAGTCCTGCGTGGTCCCGGTCTTGCCGGACACGGGCCACGGCGACAGGTTGGCGCCCGAACTTCCCGCCGTTCCGGTGGTCACGACGCCGTGGAGCATCGCGGTGATGAGGTTCGCCGTATCCGGCTTCAGCACCGACTGGCACTGCGGCCGGTGTCGGTAGAGCACTCTCGCAGAGTTGGAGATCCGGGTGATGGCGAACGGTTGGCAGTGGACGCCGCTGTTCGCGAAAGTCTGATATGCGGAGGCCATCTCCAACGGGCTGACCGAGTTGGTGCCGAGCGTGATCGATGGGACCGCCTTCAGCGGGCTCTTGATGCCCATGTCGTGCGCGGCGGTCACGATCGCATCTGGACCCACCTGCAAGGCGAGCTGCGCGAACACCACGTTGATCGAATCCGCGGTGGCGGTCCACAGGTTCATGAAACCCATGTCGCCGGCGCCCTCGGAGTTGCTGACGCAGTGCGACTGACTGGTCCATTTCGGGGAACAGAACGGCGACCGGGAGCTGAACGTGGCGTTCGGGGACACGTGCTGGCGGAATGCGGCGACCAACGTGAACGGCTTGAATGCTGATCCGGCCTGCCGGACCGAGGTCACGAGGTTCACCTGGTCCCGGGTGAAGTTGCGCCCACTCAGCATGGTTCGGATGGCGCCGGTTTCATTGTCGATGGACACGATGCCGGTATCCGGTTTGTTCTTGTAACCGGGGTTGTAGACCGGCGTTGCCCAGGGCGTCAGGGCGGCCTGCTGTGCGTAGGACTGCCACTGGGGATCGAGGGTCGTGTAGATCTTCAGGCCGCCCTGTTCGACGGACTTCTGCCGGGCCTGCGGTGTTTTACCGAGGGCGTCGAACTCGCCATGGGGATCGTCCTGGATCTGCTGCAGGAGGTAGTGCACGAAGTAGGGCGGTGGGGGCTGCGTGTTGTTCGGGTTCTTCACCAGGCCGAGCGGCTTGCTCTTTGCTTTGTCGGCCTGTGCCGGCGAGATCGTCCCCACTTCGGCCATGCGGTCCAGGACGAAGTTCCTACGCTGCAGCGCCTGTTTCGGATGTCCCAGAGGCCGGGGCAAAGGGTTGTAGGTCGAGGGGGCGTTGACGATCCCGGCGAGCAAGGCGCCCTGCACCAATGTCAGTTTCGATGCGGGCTCGTGGAAGTAGTAGTCGGCGGCCGTACCGATCCCGTACTGCCGGTTCCCGAAGTAGATGTCGTTGAGGTACAGCTCGAGGATCTGATCCTTGGTGTACTTCTGTTCGACCTTCATGGCGATCGCCAGCTCTTGGAACTTCCGCGCGAACGTCGGAGACGTGTCGCCCAGGACTGCGTTCTTCACCAGCTGCTGGGTGATGGTCGAGCCACCCTGTGTCGGCGACCCCGTTCTTACGTCTTCGATGAGCGCTCGAATCAGACCACTAAGGTCCAGCGCGCCATGGTCGTAGAACGCATGGTCCTCCGTATCGATCACCGCCTGCTGTGCGATCTGGCTGATCTTGGAAAGATGAACGATCTCCCGGTTGTCCAGGTAGAGCTGTGCCAGAACGGTCTTCCCGTCGTTCGCATAGATCGTCGAGCGTTCGGGGAGGCTCGGGATGCGGGTGAAGCCCGCACCTTCCTTCGTCAGCTGATCGCTGAGGTGTTTGACCCCGGCACCTGCGGCGAGGAACGGCGGCGAGATGACCACGGCCATCAGTCCCGCGCTCAAGGCGATGACGGGGACGAGGAGCAAGATCGCGATCGGCTTGAAGACCGGTCGGTCGCTGAGTCTGCGGAGGTCGCGCTGCATAAAAGTTGCGCTAAGGATACTCCCGCCCCGCTCGGTACGATGGCGTCTGCATGCGCCGATCTCTTTCCCTCCTAGCCGCCTTTTCGATGCTGGCCTGCTGGCCCACCCTCGCGTTGGCTGCCGCCGCCACGTCCACGCCCTCGGCAACCCCTGCGATCGGCGCGGCGCCCACGCGGGTCGAGGTCATCAAGGTCGAGGGCGCTATCGACAGCACCCTCCTGTCCTACGTTCGGGGAAAGCTTGCGACCGCGGAACAGGAACACGCCGTGGTCGTCCTCCAGCTGAACACCGCGGGGGCGCTGAACCAGAACGGGGTCGCCTTGGCGGACGAGGTCGCCGGCATGAGCGTGCCCGTCATCACCTGGACGGGGCCCGAGCCCGCCAAGGCGGCGGGAGCCGGAGTGCTGTTGATGGAGGCAGCGACGATCGCGACCGTAGGTCCGGGTTCCCAGACGGGTCCGCTCTATCCCCTGGACCTCGCGCACGCAGACGACCGTCCGGATCTCACGGCAGACGTCGCGCGGTGGGCGTCATTGCACGACCGGACCGCGCCCGACCTGTCCGGGATCGCCGACACGGGGATCGCCGCGCAACCGGCGATCGACGCCGGGCTCGCACAGTTCGCGGCGGTATCGGTGCCGAACCTCTTGGACAAGCTTGCCGATGGCGAGGGCGGTCCGGTGCAGGTCGCTGGGCACCCCTACACCTTCCACACGCACGTGGCGACGAGCGACGCGCAGGCGGCCGAGGGGACCGTGGACATCCGCTTCAACAACATGGGCCCCGTGGACCGGCTGCTCCACTGGGCGTCTTCGCCGTCCGTGATCTTCCTCCTCTTGGTGCTCGGCCTGGCAGGCGTGGCGTTCGAACTCACCCAGCCGGGGTTCGGGTTCGCGGGGTTCGCCGGGGTCGGGATGCTCGCACTCGCGGCGTATGGGGTCTCGGTGGTCCCGATGTCGTGGCTCGGATTCGCGATGCTGCTAGCCGGCGTGGGATCCATGGTGGTCGACGTCCGGATCCGAAATCTCGGGCTGTTGAGCGCGATCGGCCTCGTCCTCTTCGGCGCAGGGTCGTGGCTCACGTGGCACGGCCTCGGACCCGCGATCAGGCTTTCACCGTGGCTCCTCGGCTCCGCCGTGGTTGCGAGCGTTCTCTATTACGGGTTCGGGCTGACGGTGGCGCTGCAGTCTCGCGATCGGATCGTGACCGCTCAGCGCGGGCTGATCGGGCTTGTAGGCGAG
>JAXDJY010000221.1:0-2668 GCA_034667445.1 Actinomycetota bacterium
AAGTGGTTGAGGAATGCGACGAAGGCGGACTCTGCCCAGTGCAGGTCCTCGAACACCAACACGGTGGGTCCTCGCTGCGCGATCTGCTCCAGGAAGCGCCGCCACGCCGTGAACGCCTCGTCCTGCTGCGGTGGCAACGTCGATGCATCCAGCCCGACCAACGGTCCCAGCCGGTCCTTCATCCATGAGCGAAGGCTGGGATCCGGCTCCACAAGGGCGGCCTCAAGCTTGTCCGAGAGCGTGGCTTGATCGTCGGAATCCAGGATGCCGGCGTGCGCCTTCACGATCTCCCCCAACGCCCAGAAGCTGATGCCGTCGCCATACGGTAGGCACCGCCCGAGCCGCCACGTGACCAACTCCGGCCGCTCGTCCACGGAGGCCGCGAGTTCGCGAACCAGGCGGGACTTGCCCATGCCCGGCTCCCCCACCACAGTGACGAACTCCGTGGTCGCACCCTCGACCGATCGCGCGAAGAGCTGCGAGAGCATCCCCAGCTCGAGGTCGCGGCCGACGAAAGGGGTCTTGTCGGCGGCCTCTCCGCCCCCTGTGCGGGTCAAAGGGTGGAGCGCGCGCCACGCGGGCACGGGTTCTGCCTTGCCTTTCGCCTGGATCGGCTCCAGCCGATCGTAGGCGAACAGATGCTCGGTGCTCCGGTAAGTGAGTTCGCCAACCACAACACCCATGGACGGGGCCGCGGCCTCCAGACGCGCGGTCGTGTTCATCGAATCGCCCGTCACGAACCCCTGACCGGAGCCCGGATCGACACCTACGGTGACCAGCGCCTCGCCAGTGTGCACACCGATCCGAACCGTGATCCCCAGATCCGACGCGCCGAGCTCCTGGATGATGCGAAGGGCCGCTCGCACGGCGCGCTCCGCGTCATCCTCGTGCGCCGCCGGCACCCCGAAGACCCCCACAACCGCATCCCCGATGAACTTCTCAACCACGCCGCCATGGTTCTCGATCCTCCGCCGCGCGATCGCGTGGTAGCTGCGTTGGAGGCGGTCGACGTCCTCGGCGTCCATCCGCTCCCCCAGTCCGGTGGAGTCCACGACATCGCAGATGAGTGCCGTGATGACCTTCCGCTCCTGGATGAACGGCCGAACGTGAAGCGTTGCTCCGCACTCCATGCAGAACTTCGCGTTCGGTGGGTTGTCGGAGCCACAGGTTGGACACCGGTTCATGGTGGCAGCCTATAGCTGTCCGCTCCGGCGAGGACCCCTTGCGACGGGGCGCTGGGTAGGATGCGGAGCGTGTACATCACGCCGGCCCCCCTGCCCGAACGACCCGCCTGGCGTGCCCTCCTCCACCATCACACCGAGATCGGCCAACGCCACCTCCGCGACCTGTTCGCCGATGACCCCGAACGTGGCCAACGGTTCACCGCGGAGGCAGCCGGCCTCTTCCTCGACTACTCGAAGCATCGGATCACCGATCAAACGATGGACCTGCTCTTCCAGCTTGCCGAGGAGTCAGGACTCCGTGAACGGATCGAGGCCATGTTCCGCGGAGACCATCTCAACGTCACCGAGGACCGGCCGGTCCTCCACGTGGCGCTGCGGATGCCGCGCGACGCGCGGTTGGTGGTCGACGGGACCGACGTCGTCGCGCAGGTGCACGAGGTGCTCGACCGGATGGCGGCCTTCTCCGACCGGGTCAGGTCCGGCGGTTGGACCGGCCACACCGGCCGGCCGATACGGGCCGTCGTCAACATCGGCATCGGCGGCTCCGACCTCGGGCCGGTCATGGCCTATGAAGCGCTTCGGCACTACAGCGCGCGCGAGCTCACGTTCCGGTTCGTGTCCAACATCGACGGCACCGATCTCTCGGAGGCGCTGCGTGGGCTGGAACCCGCGGACACGCTCTTCATCGTCAGCTCCAAGACCTTCACGACGCTCGAGACGCTTACGAACGCCACGAGCGCCCGCGAGTGGCTCCTCGCGGGCATAGGAGGGGACACGACGGCGGTCGCCAAACACTTCGTCGCCGTGAGCACGAACGCCGAGAGCGTGGAGGCTTTCGGCATCGACACCGAGAACATGTTCGGGTTCTGGGATTGGGTCGGCGGACGCTACAGCATGGACAGCGCGATCGGCCTTTCGACCATGCTCGCCGTGGGCCCCCCGAACTTCCGCGAGCTGCTGGCCGGTTTCCACGACATGGACCAGCACTTCAGGACCGCACCGCTTGAGCGGAACCTGCCGGTCATCATGGGCCTCTTGGGCATCTGGTATGCCGACTTCTTCGACGCCCAGACGGCCGCGGTCCTGCCGTACGACCAGTACCTGAAGCGGTTCCCCGCCTACCTCCAACAGTTGACGATGGAGTCGAACGGTAAGCACGTCTCCCTGGACGGCAGCCGGGTTGGCTACGACACCGCTCCGGTCTATTGGGGCGAGCCCGGCACGAACGGCCAGCACAGTTTCTATCAGCTCATCCATCAGGGAACCCGACTCATCCCATGTGATCTCATCGGGTTCGCTCGCTCGCTGAACCCGCTCGGTCGCCACCACGACCTCCTCATGGCCAACGTGTTCGCCCAAGGCGAGGCACTCGCGTTCGGGAAGACGGACAACGAGGTGCGTACGGAGGGCACGCCGGAGCGGGTCGTGCCGCACAAGGTGATGGAAGGGAACCGGCCGACCTCGACGATCCTCGCGGCGGCGCT
>JAXDJY010000222.1:0-4575 GCA_034667445.1 Actinomycetota bacterium
GGCGGTTCGGGTATATGCCGGAAGAACGCGGTCTATACCCGAAGATGCGGGTGTTGGAGCAACTCATCTACCTCGCTCGGCTACACGGTCTGGGTGCGGCCGATGCCCGCCGGCGCGCCGCGGAAACGGTTGAGCTGATGGGCGTGCAGGTTCGCGCGAACGACCGGCTCGAGAAGCTGTCGTTGGGAAATCAGCAGCGCGTGCAGTTGGCGGCCGCGCTCGTGCACGAACCCGACGTCCTCATCCTGGACGAACCGTTCAGCGGGCTCGACCCGGTGGGGGTGGACGCGCTGTCCGCGATCCTTCGGGAACAAGCCGATCGGCGCGGCGTTCCGGTGGTCTTCTCAAGCCATCAGCTCGAACTGGTCGAACGACTCTGCGATTCGGTGGTGCTCATCGATCACGGAACGATCGTCGCCCAGGGTTCGATCGAAGCACTGCGCGCGTCGCGATCGCGGCGTCTCATCAGGATCGAGATCGACGGGGCCGCGCACGACTGGTGGGACGTGGTTCCCGGTGTCGCTCTCGTAGAACCGCTGCCGCACGAGGGTGGCGTGTTCGAACTGGCCGAGGACGCAGACGACCAACGGCTGTTGGATGTGGCCCGCCGCGCGGGACAGGTGCGGCTCTTCACCCCCGTCCGCTCGACCTTGGCGGAACTCTTTCGTGAGGTCGTCCGGGCATGACGATGCGTTCGGAGCCGGACATCTCGGCTCGCCGGATGTGGCTGGTTGTGGCCAAGCGCGACTTCTGGGTACGCCTGCGCGAGAGGGGATTCGTCATCTCGACGGCGCTCACGATGACCGTCCTCACCGTGTTCGTGCTGCTCAAAGCGTATGGGGGCGGCGGAGCGGCGCACTTCCGGCTGGGTATCGCAGGCGACTCCAACGCGGTCCCCACCGAACTGCTATCCGCACAGGCGAAGGCCGCCGGCGTGACGCTCACCATCCAGCGATACCCCGACGCGGGGTCTGCCACCCGCTCAGTGTCCGCGGGCACGCAGGACGCCGCGCTGATCGACGGGACCCGGCTGCTCGGTGACCACTCGGTGCCGACGTCGCTCGCGGGGGTCGTGGAGGCTACCGCCGTCCAGCAGCGCATCGCGAACAACCTGGACCCCGGGCTGAGTCCCTCCGAGGCCCAGGCCATCCTGAACCCCGCGCCCATCGCCGTCACGACGATCGCGCCGACCGACCCCAACCAGGAGACGAACCGGACGGTTGCATTCGTCGCGGTGCTCTTGCTCTACGGGCAGCTGTTCGGGTACGGGATCGCGGTCGCGACCGGCGTGATCGAGGAGAAGGCGTCGCGCGTCGTCGAGATCCTGCTCTCGGCGATAAAACCTCGCGAGCTCCTGGCGGGGAAGGTCCTGGGGGTCGGCGCGCTCGGTCTCCTGCAGCTGGTGTGTATCTCCATCTACGCGAGCGTGCTCGCGACGGCGACCGGCGCGATGCACCTGCCCGCCCATGCGCTCGGCACCGTAGCGATCTCCGTCGGGTGGTTCGCCCTCGGGTTCGCGTTCTACGCGTCGATCTTCGCGGTGGCGGGCGCCCTTGTCGCGCGGATGGAGGAACTCCAGAACGCGATCGTTCCGATCAACCTGCTGATCCTCGCATCGTTCTTCATCTCCATCGGCGCCGTGCAGTCACCCGACACCACGCTCGCCATCACCGCGTCGCTGCTGCCCTTCTCCTCAGCACTCGCGATGCCCGTGCGGATCGCGGTCGGCTCCGCCACGTCCCTCCAGATCCTGGCGTCGCTCGCGATCCTCGTGGCGTCGGTCGCGGTCCTGATCCCGCTCGCCGGGCGCCTCTACGCGAACGCGGTGTTGCGGACGGGTTCCCGCGTGAAGTTGCGCGAGGTCTGGCGGGCGAGCCGGTGAGCGCGTCCTGGACCCCGGAGAATCTGCGGCACGCGGCGCGGATGGTGCGATACGGGGGGCGCCCCGCCGAAACCGTGTACGACTCGATCGGCGACGACTTCTTCCTCGCGCTCGCCCCGGGATGGTTGAACCTCGGGCTCTGGGACGGAGACGGGAGCGACGCAGCCGAGGCGTCCGCGGCGCCGCGACGACTGGTCGAGAAGATGGCGGCGGATCTGCCGCAGGGCGGTGTGATCCTCGATGTCGGCAACGGTCTGGGTGTCCAGGACCCGGTGATCGCCCGGATCGCTGGCCCCCGGGGGCTCGCCGCCCTCAACATCACGTTCTCCCAACTTCGCGCGGGAAGGGCGTCCTTGGCGGAGGCCGGAGCCTGGGCGGTGAACGGCGATGCCACGCGCATCCCGCTTCGTGCGGGCTCCATCGATGGCCTGATCAGCGTGGAGGCGGCCTTCCATTTCCCCTCACGGGACCGCTTCTTCCGGGAGGCGCACCGCGTGCTTCGCCCGGGGGGAGTGCTCACGATGTCGGACATCCCGACGAACCGGTATCCGCTCGGCCCCCGCGAGGGACTCGCCGCGCTGTCGCAGCTCCGCGTGTGGGGGCTCCGACGTCAGGCCGCGGCCACTCCCGGCGAGATCGCGGCGGCGGCGGAACGAGCCGGCTTGCACGATGTCCAGGTGGAGCTCGCGGGGGAGCGAGTGATCGGTCCGGCCCTCCGGTTCGTTCGTCTGCGGTTGGATCGGGCGCATGCCGCGCGAGAGATGGCCGGGTCTTACGAACTCGCCGCGCGGATCATGGTCAGCCAGGTGGAACTGTTGTGGGATCGGCGCATCATCGACTACCTGTTCCTTCGGGCGCGCCGGTAGCGGTGTGCGGTTCTCCCGGCCCTTATGCCAGCTCGCGGCGGAGCGCCGGCAGCGGAAGCTGACCCAGCGACAGCAGTCGGTCGTGGAAGTCCTTCAACGAGAATGCGTCCCCAAGGCGCGCCGTCGCCGTCGCGCGGGCGTTCTCGATCTCGATCATCCCGATCATGTAGCTGAGCGCCTGGGCCGGCATCGCGATGTATCGGTCGATCTCGATCGCGGCGTCCGAGGGCGTCACGCCGCCCTCGACGAGCTTGTCGACCGATCGCTCACGGGTCCATCCGAGTGCGTGGATGCCGGTGTCCGTGATGAGACGTGCGGCACGGTGGGCCTGCGCCTCAAGCATGCCCATCCGCTCCCAATCATCGAGGTAGAGACCCATCTCATCGGCCAGCCGTTCGCTGTAGAGCCCCCAGCCTTCGCAGAAGGCGCTTCCCGCCAGGAACCCGCCGAAGCGGCGGATGTTCGGGCGGTCGGCCATCTCCTGCTCGAGCGCGATCTGGAAGTGGTGGCCCGGATGGGCCTCGTGATAGGTGACCGCCGCAAGCCCGTGGCGTTCGCGCTCGGGCAGGTCGAACCCGTTCACGTAGTACACCCCGGGCCGCGAGCCGTCGGCGGTGGGCGCGTTGTAGAAGGCGAACGCCATGTCTGCCTCACGGAACTCCTCGACGAGCTCGACCTCGCACCACGTTGAGGGCAGCGTCCCGAAATACGCTGGTGCCGCATCCCAGCTCCGGCGGACCTGCTCCTGGGCCAATGCCTTGAGTTCGTCCTTTGAGGAGAACCTGTCCGCACCCGACGCGATATGGGCCCGTATCGCATCGGCCGGGGAGGCGAACCCGAGCCGGCCGGCGATCTCGGCCCGCTCGTCCTGGATGGCGTCGAAGCGTTGGTTCCCCAGGTCGTGGATCTCCTGCGGATCCATCGCAAGGGTGGTCCAGGACAAGACCTCTGCCCGGTACATCGCGTCGCCCCCGGGGAGCTCGCCAAGACCGATCGTCTCCGTGGCGTGGGGGAGGTAGTCCGTCCGCAAGAAGGCCAGGTAGCGCTCGCAGGCGGGCGCGACGACGTCCGTGACCAGCCCCGACAATCGCTCGCGGGCGGGGTCGTCTTTCGCCGGTGCAACGACGGGCCATTCCTGCGGCTCAAGAGCCAGGATCCGCTCCGACTGGGCCACGGCACGCTCCGCGATCACTCGCGGTGAGGTCACGCCGCGTGCGATGCCCTCCTCCGCGACATCCCGGGAGGCGTCGAAGTAGGCGGGGAGCGCCCGGATCCGTGTCTCGAGCCGGTCGAGACGTTCGGGCGTGTCGGCCTGCTGCAGGGACCCGATCTCTGCCAGGAGGTTGGCCGGTCCGAACCAGTGGCTGGCGGGGGCCAGCAGGTCGGTCCGGTTCTCCGTCGCTGCAAGGTATCGGTGCGCCATGGCGTCGACGATGTCCAGGGTGGTTCGAAGGACCTCATCCAGGCCGGTTCGGTCCAGTGGGGCGACATCGGCAAGCACCGCGCGCTGGAGACCGTCGCTCGCGGCTCGGCCTGCGGGTCCGGGGTCCGAGAGTTCGTGGTCGTGCCGCTCGTCGCCGCTCATCGTCCCCAACATGGGTTCAAGCGCGAGGAGGTCGTCCCAGTACCTGTCGGCTATCTCTCGTGCCCGCGTTGCCTGATCCATCGTGGTCCCTTCCGTGCTTGTTAGAGGAGTCCCAACGACTCGCCGCCATCCACCATCAGCGCAGTGCCGCTCACGTACCCGGCCGATGTTGAACAGAGGAAGGCGACGATCCTGCCGAAGTCTTCTGGGTCGCCCATCCTGCCCGTCATGCCGAGCTCCTT
>JAXDJY010000223.1:0-3582 GCA_034667445.1 Actinomycetota bacterium
GCCTGACCCGGTCACAGCGACAAGCCCTGGTCGTGACCGATCTCCTGGATCACAGCTCGGAGGAGGCGGGCAAGATCCTCGGGATCCGCGCCTCGACCGTACGTGTCCATGTCGCCCGTGCCCGGGCGGCGCTGAAAGAACAGATGGGAGCCCACCGTGACTGACACCGGCACATTGCTGCGATCTCTCGAGCCGAAGATGGCCGAACCTCGCATCGACCTGGAGAGCGTTCTGAAGCGGCAAGGCCAGCTTCAGCGAAGGAAGCGGGTCGAGGCGGGCATCCTGGGGGTCGGACTCACCATCGCGCTCGTCGCCGGTCTACTGACGGTCGGCGACCGGGCTGGGAAGGCACCTGCAGCCGATGGCGGGATCTCAACCCTTCCGCCGGCGACGATCGCGGTTCCCACGCTCGAAGAGGGCCAGTACAGCTACCTTCGGTCTGTTCTCGATCAATCGACGACGGGGAGCACCGTCGATGGCGCGTTCGTTGCCGGAAACTTCGAGACCAGTAGGGAATCGGAGTGGTGGGCAACAGACGGCTCGGGGCGCATCGTGTCCAGCGCCACGGGTCGCGATCGAACCTACGAGCCGGGGCAGTTCCCGGTGGACGTTGAGAAACCCGGACTCTCCGCATTGCCGAGCGATACGGCGGCTCTGCAGCATGCGCTGCTGGGAGCTGACGTGTTCTCAGGGTCGCCGGTGTCGCAGGAGGGCGGAGCCCCGGGCCAATCGCTAGATTCGATCAGGGTTACGCGGATCGTCGCAGACCTGATGACGTACCCGTCGTACACGCCGCTGGCTCCTGCCCAGCGTGTCGCGATCCTCGAGTTGCTCTCGTCGTATCAAGGCGACGGTGTTTCGGTGGACCTCCAATCGACCGACCCGGCAGGACGGCCGGCCTATCTCGTGTCTTTCAGGACCACGTCGGGACCGACGCAGTACGACTACTACGTCGATCCAGCGACCCACGACCTGCTCGCAGATGTCGAGAGGAACGCCCGCACCGGCCAGGCTGATCTTGTGAGGGTTGTCACCTCGGCGGGGATCACCCCGACAACGACCGACGTCCCGACGTCGAGTTGGATCGACCCCGGCTCGACCATCCACATCGACACCCGGGTCCCGAGTCCGTGAGGATCACTCTTCACGCGGAGGGCCTCGGCGCGGCCGATCGACCGCTGATAGAGACCGGCGAGGGCGTCGGTCTCCATAAGTCCAAGGAGCTTTCCAGCTTCATCCATCACCCTGAGGATGCATCAGGGGAGTCGTTCGCTTCGCCAGAACTGGAACTTCCCGCCACACAGCTAAGGTCGGCGGCGTTTCGCGTTAGTCGGTGCCGATCATCACGTCCGTCCGCCCCGGAGGTTGAGACGTACTTCCAGCGCTTTGAACGATGCCCAGACCAGAGCGCCTGTCGAGAGTCCCAGTCGTTCGACGGAGCCAGCCGTGAGTTCGGCAACGAGTGGTGGTGACGTGCGGATCCGCACGCGCGCTCGCTCGCCGACCACTGCGATCTCCTCGATCTCTCCGAGCATCACGTTTCGAGGCGAGCCCTCGGGACGTCCGAGATGCAGGGCCACGTCTGAGGGCGCCAATGTTGCGAGGACTTCCTCGATCCGTCCCGAGGGCACGCCATCAGGCCATGGAACGATGACTGTGCCCTCACCCGTATCCATACTGCCGGTCCCAGGTTCGCCGGGCTCGAGCGAGCCTGCGAACAGGTTAACGCCGACGAGGTCGGCTGCGTAGCTGGTCAGCGGTGCGCTCCGGATCTGTCCCGGAGTGCCGGCCTGTGTAACCCTCCCATCTTCCAGCACGACGATCCTGTCGGCGAGCGTCATAGCCTCCAGCGCGTCGTGAGTTACGAGCACACGGGGTCCAGCGAAGGTTGTCAGCGTTCGCCGCAGAAGTGCTCGGAGCCCAGGACGTGCTGACGCGTCCACGGCCGAGAGCGGCTCATCCAGCAGCAAGAGCCGCGGCTTGGACACCAGTGCCCGAGCAAGAGCGACACGTTGACGCTCTCCACCTGACAGAGCCGCGGGCCTCGCGTCCGGCCGGACGCCGGGCGCCAACTCGGTGAGGAGGTCCACGGCGGCGGCTCGCGCCTTCTCGGCGCGGGCGCCTCGCGATCGGAGTGGGAACGCGATGTTTTCGAGCGCGCTCAGGTGCGGGAAGAGGAGTCCGTCCTGGAATGCGATCCCGATCGGTCTGCGTTCGGGAGGGAGATCCTGGATCGGGACGTCGTCCACACGCACGTAGCCGCTCGCTAGCGGAACCAACCCGGCAAGGGCTTCAACCGCCGTGCTCTTACCCGCGCCGTTCGGACCCAGCAACGCCACGGTCTCGCCGTCGGCCGCAGAGAATGCGACCTGAACGGTGAACGCATCTCGCTTGGCCGTGAAGGCGACGTCGAGCGGCATGCCCGACCTTATCGGGTCCCGGCCAGCCTGCCTCGAAGTGCTACGAGGACGATCAGTGAGATGCCGACGAGGAACAGCGACAAGAGGATCGCCCCGCCAGGGTCGATCTCACGAGCTTGGTAGACGGCAAGTGGCAGCGTCTGAGTCTTCCCAGCGAGGTTGCCTGCGAACGTGATCGTGGCGCCGAACTCGCCCAGTGCCCTCGCCCACGTCAGGACAACTCCGGCCGCCAACTGAGGTGCGATCATCGGAAAGGTGACGCGGCGCATCACGTATCCGGGGCTACCGCCGAACGCGGCAGCTGCTCGTTCGTATCGCACGTCCAACCCGCGGAGCCCAGCCTCGGTGGCGAGGATCACCAACGGCATAGAAACGAACGTCGTGGCGAGCACGGCGCCGGCAGTGGTGAAGGTGAGCTGCACGCCGAACACATCGTAGAGCCACCGGCCCACCACGCCGCCTCGCCCCAGTGCCGCAAGGAGCCCGATGCCACCCACGACCGGCGGTAGCACCACGGGGAGCACCACGATCGCTCGGAGGAGCGAGCGACCCGGGAACTCGACCCGAGCCAGCACCCATGCGAGCGGGACACCGACCGCGACTGAGATGACCGTAGCCACTACCGACACCTCAAGTGAGACCCGCAATGCCGTGGACGCGCCGACGCCGGTGAACGCGGTACCGACGCTGCCCCAGGGTGCCCGGATAACGAGTGCGAGCACGGGGAGCAACACGAACACGGCACCTGCCGCGGCAAGAACTGCGATCGGCGCCGGCAGCTGGCGACGCATCCCCTTCAACTTGTCGGCGGGGGCGCGAAACCGAACGTCTTCAACGTTGCTTGCCCGGCCGACCCTGTGACGTAGGTAACGAACGCCTGCGCTGTGGCGGACTGAGCGGCTCCGCTGACGACGGCGATCGGGTAGGTGGCGACGACGTTGTCAGTCGACGGTATCGCCACAGACCGAACCTGAGTCCCCGCAGCGGCTGAAACGTCGGATACGTACACGATCCCCGCATCTGCATCTCCCGAGGAGACCTTCGCGACGACGCTGGCGTCGTCGGCCTCATTCGAGACAACGTTGGCCGTCGCGGCACTGAGGATCCCCGCGTTCTTCAGCGCCTCGCGCCCGTAGTCACCGATCGGGACGCCGACGGCGCC
>JAXDJY010000224.1:0-4228 GCA_034667445.1 Actinomycetota bacterium
CGGTGCTGGGTCGTGTCACTCAGCTTCACCACCAGCTGCTGGCACGTGTTGGCCAGCGACTTCGGTGTCGTCCACGTATAGGTGTACTTGTCCGTGGCGTAGGTGAGCTTGCCGGTCGCGGGAACCGGCGTACCGCTTGGCGCAAGTGACGAGCAATCGATCGGCTGCACCTTGGGGAAGCCGGCTGCGAGAACGCCGAGCCCTCTGTCGCCTCCCAGCCCGAACTTCACCGGGAGGCTTGATCCCGCGTTGACCTTGTTGAGTGCCGGCTCGTTGCTGAGGGGGGAGAAGAACCCCGTGAACGGGAACGCCGGTGGGGCGGTGGACACCGCGCCGGTCCACGCGCTCGCGTGCGATGAGAGCACGGTTATCCTCGCGCTTCCACCGGCCAGGGCCTGGCGATCGACGACGCACGGGTCCGGGTCCGCCGCAACGGATCCCAGGCAGGCGGGGGCGGCGGTGCTATCCCGGAAGACCTGGATCGTCGAGGCGTCCTGGCCGGCCGGGATGATGGACGCGTTGAACTCGAACGTGAGCCGCAGCGGATCCGAGGGTGTGGCGGACGGAGCACTGATCCTGATCTGCGAACCGAGGATCGCGAAGCCGGAGGGAAGCGCCACGTCGCTCACGCCCTCCCGGATCGAGATGAGGCCGGCCTGCGGGCTGGTGACGGTGGTCGAGATCGGGTCGCCCGGCGTAGTGGCCCCCGTGGATGTGCTCACCGTTCCGCCCGCCGGGACGACGGCCCTCGCGATGTCGGTCGGCGCCGGGTTCGAACTCGGGGTCATGAGGAAGCCGTGGAGCGCGCCGAAGTAGTAGCCGTACCCCACGATCTGACCGGCGTCGTTGATGCCGGTCGCCGTCGAGAGTTGCCATCCGCTGCCGCTCGGCAACAGCGCGTTGAGGTCGATGGTGTGTCCGGTCGCGGATTCCCAGAGGAAGGCGGTCTGACCCTGCAGCAGGTCGCCCCGTCCCACGATCTGGTCGGAACCGTTGATGGCAGCGGCCTCGAGGAAGGTTCCTCCCGGCAGCATGGGCAGTTCGTGCATCGAGCCGTCCCAGAAGAACGCGTATTGGCCACCGCCGGGGCGGCCACCCGAGCGCCCGGTCGCGTGTCCCGCGGCGTTGATCGCGACCCCGTTGCTGTAGGAATCACCCGGAAGGGTTCCGAGGTCGGTGATACCGCCGGCTTCCCAGATCACGGCGTGCGAATCTCCCCCGGAGGAGATCTCGGAGTCACCGATGATCTGTCCGGCGTCGTTGATGCCCCGGGCGTGGCTCGCGTCGCCGCCGGGCAGGGTGCCGAGGTCCACGGGGCCCGCCCCGTCCCAGAGCAACGCGTGGGTGAAGCAGGTGACCGTGACGCACCCCTCCCCGACGATCTGCCCCCCGCCGTTGATGCCGAAGGCCTCGCTGGAGTTGCCGGCGAACGTGCCGAGGTCCGTTGCGGTGGTGCCGTTCCACGAGACGGCGTGTGATCCTCCCGTCCCGGTCGCCGAGCCTCCGACGATCAGGCCTGCCGCGTTGACGGCGTGAGCGATGCTCGAGCCCGAGTTGTTGAGGGAGCCGAGCGACGTGAGGGTCCCCGATGTCCACGTGTACGCCTCTTGGTTGAAGTTGTTGGTCGAGGTCCTCGCCTGGCCCACGACGACGGGCGTTCCGTTGAGACCCCAGGCATAGCTATCGAGCCCCGCCACGCCGATGTCGGTGATGGTGTAGGACGCCGGCGCGGCGAGCGCGGGCAGGGCGGTCAGTTCGATCGCCATCAGGGCCAGGCATGTCGAGGCGAGGATGAACCGTTTCACGCCGGAGACCTCCATCTGTCGTGTTCCGGTCCGGGGAGCCTGCCATGCACCTCCGGCACGCGTCAATCGGTCCTTGGTCGCTCCGTGATGCGCGCGCCTCGGGCGGTCCGGAACTAAGGGTGAAGTCCCCCGACCTCCCTAGTCCGTTCGTTCCTTTCCCGCTCGCCGGTGGGAATCACCCTCACCTGAACTGACTATGGGTCCGATAACCCCCTTGAGGCAGCCCGATCGGGAGAACGGTCGGCCGGACGAGCTATCAGGGGGCAGAGCGTCATGGTCACAACGGATATGGACAGACGAGAGTTCCTACGCCGATCCCTACTCACGGGCGTCGGGATCGGCATGGCGTCGACGCTGAGCGGCATCGTGCTTCCGACAAGTGCGCGCGCGGGGACGGGGACCTGTCTCTTCGGTGCGCACGCGCTGCCCCGGGGGGGCGAAGCGTCACAGAAGGATTCGACCTTGGCGCTCGAGGCGGAACTCGGCCGCACGCTCGGCGTCTTCCGCCGCTACTCCTATTGGGACGAGCCGCCGCCCGACCTCACGCATCTGTGGGCGGCCCAAGGCGGTCGCACGCCGTACATCTCGTGGCACGCCTACACGAGGAACGGTACGGCCATCCCGTGGGCATCGATCGCTCGCGGGGACCAGGATGCCTTCATCAGGACCGTCGCGACCGGCCTGGCCGCATTCCCCTACCCGATCTTCTTCAACTTCCACCACGAACCGGAGAACGATGCGAAGAACGGCACATCCGCAGACTTCAAGGCGGCGTTCGCGCGGGTGCGCTCGCTGTTCGATCAGCAGGGCGCGACGAACCTGACGTGGGTGTGCACGCTCATGGGGACGACCTATCGGGGGCGGAACGGCGGCGCGGACGCGTGGCTACCCGACGGTCAGTACTTCTCCCTCGTCGGCTCGGACGGCTACAACCGCTGGCCCGTCATCACGAAGCCGGCGTGGCGTTCGTTCTCGGACCTGTTCACCGCCGCGCACGACAAGGCCGTACAGCTCGGGAAGCCGCTCTTCGTCGGCGAGTACGGCTGTGTCGAACAGGTGACGCAGGCCTACCCGAACGGCGATCCGAACGCGAAAGCCAACTGGTTCCTGGGCGCCGGACAGACGGTGCAGACATGGGGGAACGTCACCGCGCTCAGCTACTCCCACGCCTCCGCGATGTTCGGCGGCAAACTCATGCCGTATTGGGTCGATTCGACATCGATAGCTTTGAATGGCTTCAAGACGGTCGGTCAGTCTCCATATTTCGCCTGACATCCTTTTCCTCTCCGGCGCAGTGGACCTCGCGCGTCTTGACGGGGGTATCGGGGCCGATCCGGCGTCCCGGGGGTTGACTCCACGGGTCGGGCTGATACGGTTCTTCCCGAACCGTCTACGTGAAAACGAGGCGGTTCTATTTATTACTTGGCGTACCAACCCTCTCTCCCCTACCCCCTGAAGGAGGGCCACCATGGAACGACGCCAGTTCCTGAAGAACACCGCTGTGGCCGGCGCCGGCCTTGCCGTCGCCGGATTGGCCGGATGGCCGG
The DNA here is from genome assembly GCA_034667445.1 of Actinomycetota bacterium. Taxonomy (GTDB): domain Bacteria; phylum Actinomycetota; class UBA4738; order UBA4738; family HRBIN12; genus JANXVR01. The sequence goes on from JAXDJY010000224.1 coordinate 3,353, forward strand.
AGACCGCATCGGCCAACACCTCGTGCCTGTTCGGCGCCCATTGCCTGCCGCGCGGCTCCGAGGTGAACCAACGCGACTCAACGCTCGCGTTGGAGCGAGAGATCGGGCGCAAGCTCGGTGTGTTCCGCCGGTACTCGTATTGGGATGAGCCGCCGCCCGACGACACGCACCGCTGGGCCGCGCAGGGAGGACGGATCCCCTACATCTCCTGGCACGCATACACCCGGAACCACTCGGTGATTCCCTGGGGATCGATCGCCAACGGCAACCACGATGCCTACATCCGCACCGTCGGCAAGGGTCTGGCGGCGTTCGGCCACCCGATCTTCTTCAACTTCCACCACGAGCCTGAGAACGACCCGAAGAACGGATCCCCCGCGCAGTTCAAGGCGGCGTTCCAACGCGTGCGGAACCTCTTCGATCAGGTCGGCGCGCACAACCTCAGGTGGGTCTGCACCCTCATGGGGAATACGTATCGCGGACACCACGGCGGTGCGAGCACCTGGCTCCCGAGCGGCGGCTCTTACTCCTACGTCGGCTCGGACGGCTACAACCGGTGGCCGCTCATCTCCCCGCCGGCGTGGCGTTCGTTCGAGGAGGTCTTCTCGGCCGCGCACGCGAAGGCGGTGAACCTGCGCAAGCCCCTGTTCGTCGGCGAGTACGGATGCATCGAGCAGGTGACCGCCACCCACCCTTCCGGCGATCCGATGGCGAAAGCCGACTGGTTCAAGGCGGCGGGGGCCACCACGCAGAGATGGGGCGACGTCACGGCGATCAGCTACTCACACGCGTTCGCGATGTTCAGTGGAAAGAAGATGCCCTACTGGGCCGACTCCACGATCGCATCCCTGAGGGCGTTCAAAGCGGTAGGTCTTT
>JAXDJY010000225.1:0-3793 GCA_034667445.1 Actinomycetota bacterium
CATGGTTCGGCTCCTTCGATCTGGTCGGCGAATCGTTCAAGTTCGCGGCAGAGGACTACGAACGCCTCGTCACTAGCCGGCTCCGGTCCGTCCAGCATGCTCTGCACCGCCGGGTCCCGCGTTTCGAGGCGGCGAACGATCGCCTCGGACTGACGCCGGTGATCCGGGTCGGGCGCGAGTCCCAACCGCCGGGCGGAGCGCTCGATCATGGACCGTCGCAGCGTCGTCGCGCAGAACGCCCGTGCACCCGCCACGTGATAGAGGCGAGCCGTGGCGCGGACGAGCTCGCCGGAGGGGATCGGGGAGATGGTGGCTTCCGGCACCGGGCGACCCAGCCGCCGGGCGCGTGCCACGGCGAACAGGAGCGCAGCTATCGCCAGTTCCCATATGACGGCCTTGGCCTTCCCCGGGATGAGCGACCAGACGCTGTGCGGCACCGCGTCGGGTGGCGAAGCCGGCCCGAACACCACCGGTCCCCCGGCGTTCAGCACGCCGTAGGCGAACACTGCGTTATCGGCGTGGTTGAGCAACCCGTCCGACAGGAACGAGGTCCCCCCGAGCAGGACGATCTCGCCCCGCCCCACGGGGAGGAACTGCGCGTAGCCCGCCCCGCCCTGCGCGAAGCACGGGGATGCGTTCGGCGCCGACGGCGTGAGGACTTGGTCGGTCGCCCCCACCTGGATCTCGTTCACACCCAGGGTCTCGGGGCGTACACACCCGGTGCCGATCGTTGTCGTGCCGAATACCCCCGCACGATCGGTGGTGACGCCGTACCGGACGAAGAACGGCGAGACCGGGTCCGCCACGATCAAGCGTCCGCCCGACTCGACCCAGGTCAGCAACTGTCCTTCCTGCTTCGAGGTTCGCCGGTCGATGAGGAGAACGAACGTGCCCTGCGCGGTCGTCGGTGGCGTGCCGCTGCGCTGAACATCCACCCCCGAGGCCGAGAGGAATCGGTCGAGCGCGGACAGTCCGCTCGCGCTCGGAGGGGCGATCAGCGCGAGGATGCCCACGGCCGCGACCGCAGCGCCCGTGATGAGTGCCCCCCGCCGGCGCCTGCTCATGCTTTCCTCACCGCGCGCTCAGCCGAGCGAAGCACCTCGATGTCCACGTCGCGGGGCGGAACCTTGCCGAACACCACCCGCTCGAAGGTAGCCGTCGCGGCGTCGACGGCGGGCGAGAGCGCCGGCCGCTGCGTGCCGACGGCGCGGCGGCACTCGCCGGCGGTCAGGCTCGGCGCGTCGTGGACGACGCCGCGCGCGGAAAGCGTGGCGAGCAAGAGGTGATAGAGCGCTCTGACCGCCTCGGCCAGATCCCCCGCAGCGATCGCACGATCCGCTTCACGCCGCCAGTCGATGGCAGGGACCGATGTCCCGTGGAAGGCGACGAAGCCCTCGTGCACCGTTGCCGCACGCACGCGGCTCACGAAGACTCCCACCATGATGAGCAGCCCCGCGAACAAGAGCCACGCGATGGCTCCGCCCCAACCGGAGCGGCCCAAAGCGCCGAGCGTGTGCTCGAAGGTCCACCCGATCGCCTGGCCGATGTCCGTGAAGATCCGTTCCGCGAGCGAGGGCTCGGACGGCGTCTGGCCCAGGTACGTCCTCGCCAGCGCTGCCCGGAGGGCCGCGAGATCCGGAGACCCGGCTGAGGCCGCCGCGCGGGCGGCGGTGAGCGCCGCGGCCACTCGCGCCGTCGTCTGTGCGAGTTGGAGATCCGTTCCCGCGCTGCCGATGAGCGTCTGCTGCGTGACCTCGACCGACCCACCGCCGGGCGCGAGAACGTCGAGCGGGAGGCCGAGCGGACCGAGCGCACCCGAGATCGCGCCCTGGTCCCCATCAGCGGGTACTGCCTGGAGCCGAGTGAGCGTCGCGCTCAACCGCGCGACGTAGTCAATGAGCGGGATCTGCGACTGCGCGTTCGCGGTCGCCCCGAAGGAGCCGACGAACCCGGCCACCAGCACCGCCGCCGCGACGAGACGGACGCGCCTCACGACGGCGTCTGCCCGACCTCCCTGGCCATGACGGAGAGGTCGAACGCCTCGTTGCGGATGCGGCAATCGAAGTAGAGCAGCACCGCCACGATGATCGTGAACGGCGTCGTGACGATCGAAACCACCGAACTGAACACCGTCCGCAGTATCCACGCGGATGATCCACCTCCCCCGTTCAGGAAGATCCCGATCAACGGCAGGAGGAGGACGAACGACACGATGCCCGCGAGGATGAACGCGAGGAGCAGGGAGCCGAAGATCCGCCAGAAGTTCCCCTTCGCCAGAGCCCACGATCGCGTCAGCGATCCGGTCCCGCTCTGATCCTCCACCACGATGGCCTGGGTCACGAAGGCATAGCGGATGTAGAAGATGATGCCCGGGATGAAGAGGAGAGCGAAGCCGATCCCGATGATCAGTGACGAGAGCAGGAGGCTTCCCAGCAAGGGGAAGAACTTCCGAGCGGCGAGTCGGAGCGAGTCGCCGGCCGTCGCCCGCTGCCCCAGGTACAACCCGCCGACGAGCCGAGCGACGGCACCTCGGAGGAACGGCACGACCACCAGGAAGTTCAGTCCGACGAAGACCCATGTCAGCACCCTGAACCTGGTGAGTTCGGTCTGCGAGACGAAGTAGTTATGGCCACCGATCACGATCTCATGGGTGGTGAAGTGGATCACGAGGTTCTGCAGGAGGGTGAACGGAACGACGATGACCGCTACGAGCCCCATCAGGGACTTCCAGTTCGCCTTGTACACACGGATCGCGACGTCGAGGATCTCGCCGGCACCCATGGGGCGAAGTGGGATCTGACCGGAGGCCGGGGCCGCGACCGGAGGCGGGGGCAGATCCGAACCGGTGGTTCCGAGCGACCCCTGTGCCGCGACGGGGACATGAGGGGACTCGGGAACGGGTGTCATCGATGGATGCAGCGGCTCTTCCGGACTCTTTGGCGGGCTCGGTGGCGGCGTATCGTCCATCGCGGCGCGACGATAGTGATTGCGATGACCGTTGTCTACTCTGTCATCCGATCTGCGCAATCGCGTACGCTGATAGCCATGGCAGATGTCGTCGAGTGCCCGTGCAAGGGATATCGGGAGTGTCCGATGTGCAAGCGCCTGCGACCTTGCGGCGAGTTCGGGCGGAGCCGGTGGTGTCCCCCGTGTGTGCGAGCCCGGCGCCAGAGCCTGCGGCCGAACGTGAAACGACGGACGGGGATGCCCTCGGGCCGGATCTGCGCCGAGCCCGGATGCGGGGCGAGGCTCTCGATCTACAACACCGACGACCGCTGCGCCCTCTGCGCGCGAGGGCGCAAACGCGCACTCATCTAGGATTCACGGATAACCGACACTGTCCCTAGACTTCCACCTCGTCAGGACCGAAGTGGGGAGGACTCGATGGGGCTGCCGGACCGAACGACACTCAACTGGGGACCGTGGTATCAGCGGTCACCGTTCTTCGAGGCGACGCTGCGCGCGGGTTGTAGCGCGTATGACGTCTACCAGCACATGTATCACCCGAACACCTACGGCGATCGCATCGATGAGTACTGGGCGCTGGTGAACGACGTGACGCTCTGGGACGTGAGCGTGGAACGCATCGTCGAGATAACGGGACCGGATGCGAGCGCGTTCACGAACCTCCTCACCTGCCGAGATCTCACCCGCTGCGCCGTGAAGCAAGGCAAGTACGTGCTCATCACGGCCGAGGACGGCGGGATCGTGAACGACCCCGTGTTGCTCCGCGTCGAGGAGAACCGGTGGTGGCTCGCGCTCGCCGATTCCGACGCAGGCCTCTACGCGATGG
>JAXDJY010000226.1:0-3389 GCA_034667445.1 Actinomycetota bacterium
AGGTACTCCGAAACCTCTCGATCCGGGACCGCGAGAAGGGTCTGTCTGCCGGGGAGAAGCGCATGATCCAGAAGGCGCGCCAGATCCTCATCTCCGAGCTCCACTACGCCACTGGAAAGACCGAAGAGGACGCGGAAACGATGATCGACGACGTCCTTGACGGAGCCCACGGGGAGAAGCTGGCCGCTCAGGCCTAGCACCGCCCCCTCGGCACCTTGCAGGTTCCAGCAACTCCGTTCGAAACGTTCAGTCATGCCCAGAAGCCGCCGATGGACTCCCAAGGGGTATGCGCTCGCGGTTGCCTGCCCGAGGACCGGCCAGGACCGGAGGATGTGGCCATGACCAAGGACGCCCCAGACCAAGGGAACGGGACCCTGCGGGGTCGCTTGGTCGAGGGCGTCCGGCTCATCTTCATCCCCGTTCTCGCAACCGGCGGCTACGAGCTGGGCGCCGCCCACCAGCCCAGCGGTCCTCAGGCGCTCCTCTGGGTATTCCTGGGAGCCGGGCTCGGGTATGTGATCGGTGGGATCGCTGGGCGCCTGACGCTTCGCGCCGTCACCGGGATGGAGCGGGAGCTGGGCCGCACCCCCGCGCCGCAACTCGCCGGTGGCGTTGTCGGCCTGATCATCGGTCTCATCATCTCGGCGCTGGCGATGGTGCCGCTGTTGTTCCTGCCGCCGTCCATCACCTGGCCGGCGATCCTGTTCATCTACATCGTCTTGGGGTCCCTCGGGTTCCGGCTCGGTGAGGCGAAGTACGAGGACCTCTTCGGACTCGTCGGGATGAAGCCGCGCGCCACCGCATCGGCGCGCGGTGACCTGCATGTCATCGACACCAGCGCGCTCATCGACGGGCGCGTGGCCGACCTTGTCGCGACGGGGTTCGTGAGCGGCACCGTCTTGTTGCACGACGGTGTCCTGCGCGAGCTGCAAGCGATCTCTGACTCATCCGATCCCCGACGGCGCCAGCGCGGCCGGCGCGGGCTCGACGTCCTGGTCGACCTCCAGAAGGCACCCACCGTGCAGTTCCAGCTCGTCGAAGAGGCGGGTGTGATGGACGTGGACGCCGCGCTTGTCAGGCTCGCGCGAGAACGCGGCGCCTCGCTCATCACGGTTGACCACAACCTCGCAAAGGTCGCGGAGGCCCTCCGAGTTCCCGTTGCCCAGATCAACGCCCTTGCCTCGAAATTCCGCGTCCCCTACACCGCCGGCGACGAGATATCCGTCCGCTTGGTCAAGGAGGGCCGTGAGCACGCGCAGGCCGTCGGATACCTCGAGGATGGAACGATGGTCGTGGTCGAACAGGCCGATGATCACATCGGTACGCAGGTGGACGTGAAGGTGAAGAACGTGATCCTCACAACGACGGGGCGCATGGTCTTCGCCCTCCTCGCCGACGCCGAAGCCTGATACACCCCGAAACGGCCCGAGCCACAGCACGCGGCTCGTCCGTCTGCCATCCTTCCGGCCATGGACGCGGTTGGGCTCGTGCTGGCGGCGGGAGCGGGGCGCCGCCTGGGGATGGGCGAACCGAAGGCCTTCCTTCCATTGGGCGACGCGCCCATCCTGGTCTGGGCCGTTCGTTCGGCCCTGGCGTGTCCGAGCGTTGGGTCGCTCGTCGTCACCGCCCCCGCCGGGTTCGAAGATGAGGCGCGCTCTGCCCTCGCCGAGTTCGGATCCGCGCTCCGGGTCGTGACCGGCGGGGATACGCGACAGGGGTCCGTGCGCGCCGCGCTCGAGCACGTCGCCGCCGATGCGCCCTTCGTGGTGATCCACGACGCCGCGCGCCCCTTCGCCTCCCCCGAGCTCTTCACCCGGGTGCTGGAGGCCGTCGAGGGCGACGCGGCGGGCGCTCTCCCGGCCCTGCCGGTGGCCGATACCGTGAAGCAGGTTGCCGACGGCTGGGTGACCGCAACGCTCCCGAGGAACGATCTCGTGCTGGTGCAGACCCCCCAGGCCTTCCGCTCCGACCCTCTTCGGGAGAGTCATCGCCTCGTCACGTCCCAGGACCTCACCGACGACGCCGCGGTGCTGGAACGTGCGGGATATCGGGTGCGGGCGATCGCCGGAGATCCCACGAACGTGAAGATCACGACGATGCTGGATCTGGTCGTCGCGCGTGAACGGGTTGGAGCCTAGATGGGCGAAATCAGGATCGGCCAGGGGTTCGACCTCCATCCGTGGGATCCCGGCCGCCCACTCCTGCTCGCCGGTGTGCTGTTCGCCGGCGAACCGGGCCTTGAAGGACACTCCGACGGCGACGCCGTGTGTCACGCCGTGGCAGACGCCATGCTCGGTGCCGCGGCGTTGGGGGACATCGGCATGCTGTTCCCGGACACGGATCAGATGAACGCCGGCATCGCCGGAACCGACCTCCTTCGCCGGACGGCCTCGGCCCTGCGTTCGGCGGGCTTCGCCCCCGTCTCGATCGATCTCACGGTGATCTGCGAACGACCCGCGATCTCGCCCCGCCGCGAGGAGATGCGTGCGGCGCTCGCCGCCGCCCTCGAGCTCGAGCTTGGAAAGGTATCGGTGAAGGCTACGAGGCCGGAGGGCCTCGGCTTCACCGGCGATGGTGTCGGATGCCTGGCGCTCGCGACGGTCGCGGAGTCTCCTTGAGCGGCAAGGGGCGACCGCCACGACCACCCAAACGGCCGCCGGTTTCCTCGGACCCCCGCGGGACCTTCGTGGCAGGCCGTCGCGCGGTGACCGAGGCCATCCGAGCGGGTGATGTCACCGATCTCTTCATCGCGCCGAACGCCAAGGCAACGGAGGGGCTGCGGGCCGTGCTCGACGCGGCGACGTCGGCCGGGATCACCGTCCAGACCGTGGAGCGCGCGGCCTTGGATGCCCGAGCCCCTGCACATCAAGGGGTGCTCGCACTCGTCCGCGAGCCGGACGTCCCGAAGGAACTTTCGGAGCGGGATCTCGACGTGTTCCCCTTCACCGACGACGCGGTAGTGGTGATCCTGGACGGCATCACGGACCCGCAGAACCTCGGCGCCGCCGCGCGGGCCGCCGAGGTCGCCGGCGTGGCGGTCCTGGTGAGCCGCGTGAAACGAGCCGCCGATCTCACGCCGGCGGCGGTGCGAGCCTCGGCCGGTGCGCTGTTGCACCTGCCACACGCGCGTGTCGCGAACATCGCCCGCGCGATCGGCCGGCTCCAGGATGCCGGGTTCACGGTCGTGGGACTCGACGGCACGGCTCCCGACGACATCTACGGAGCACCGTGTCCGCCCGGACGCGTGGCGATCGTGCTCGGCTCCGAGGGCGAGGGGATCTCGAGGTTGGCGAAGGAGCGGTGCGATGTGCTCGTCTCGCTCCCGGTGCGGGGCAAGGTCGGCTCGTTGAACGCCTCGGCCTCTCTCGCCGCCGCGCTCTACGCGTACG
>JAXDJY010000227.1:0-3678 GCA_034667445.1 Actinomycetota bacterium
GCGTCACCGTTCCTCCCATCGCGGTCGCGAGTTCTCGCGTGATGTAGAGGCCGAGCCCGACGCCGTGCGTGTTGCGGGTGGCGATCGAGTCGGCCTGCTCGAACCGTTCGAAGATCTTCGAGTGCTCACTGTCAGGGATCCCCGGACCGTGGTCGCTGACCCTAAAGACGATCTCGCCCGCGCCTCCCGACCCCACCTGGACCTCGACGAGTTCACCGGGTGGGGAGAACTTCAGCGCGTTGCCCACCAGGTTCGTCAGGATCTGGCCCAGCCGCTGGGGGTCGGTGACGATGGTCTGAGGGCAACCAGGGTCCTCGAAGGGATGGATCCGCGACCCCGCGTCGCCCATCCCGCTCACGCACCTGCTCAGGATGTCGCCGACCTCGATCGTCTCCCATTCGAGGGTGAGCCGGCCGGCCTCCAGGCGCGAAACGTCCAAGAGGTCCTCTACCAATCGAACCAGTCGGTCCGACTGGTCGTGGATGATGTCCAAGAACTCACGGACCTCTTCGTCGCTGAGATCCCCGCGCCGGCGGCGAAGCGTGTCAACGAACCCGCGGACGGCCGCGACCGGCGTCCGAAGTTCGTGGCTGGTGATGGCGATGAAGTCTGATTTCAGGTCGTCGAGCTCCTGCAGCCGCGCCCTCGCGGCAGCCTCTCGCTGGGCGGAGGCCTCGGCCTCTCTCGCCCGTTCGTTCGCGCGGGCACTCTCCAGGCGCAGGGACCGGGCGAACGTCCCCGCGGTCACAGCGATCACGAAGACCATCCCGCTGCGGAACTCGAGCGACTTCAAGGAGAACGCGTAGGGGGGGAACTCGGACACCAGGTAGTACTCGCGAAGGAACGCGGAGGCGGTGACGGCGGTCGCGGCGGTCAGGGCGCCGACCCGGCCGTAGCGCGCCGCGCCCTCAAGCGGCAGGACGAAGGCGATCAGCCACACGATGTCCTGAGGGCCGGTGGTGAAGGTCCATGTCATGGCCAGGACCACGACCATGTCCAGCAGGAACGCCACCGCACCGATGACGGCGAGTTGACGGCCATCCTCGGCTCGCCGCGCCGCGGACCAGATGGCGACGTTGGCCACGGCCAATCCCCCCGTTAATACGAACGCCAGAGGCACCACGAACGAGGGCACAGATGCAACCGCTCGAGCGGCGAGGACTGTCTGGATGGCGCCGTAGAGCACGGCGATCCAGCGGAAAGCCACGAACTCCAGTTCGGTCCGGCGTGCTGCCGCCAGTTTGTCGACCATCGCTACAATCCTTCACGAGCCCGCACGGTGCGAGCACCCTTCAGGACATGTTCGACACGCTGACCGACAATCTCAATGGTGTCTTCAAGAAGCTTCGTTCGCGGGGCAAACTTCACCCCAAGCAGGTCGACAACGCCCTGGGAGACATCCGGACGGCCCTTCTTGACGCCGACGTGGCTGTTGAGGTGGCCGACGACCTCCTAGCCAGGGTCCGGACCAGGTCCCTGGGCGAGGAGGTCATGAAAAGTGTGACCCCCGGTCAGCAGATCGTGAAGGTCGTCGACGAGGAGCTCACCGTGACCCTGGGCGGTGAGCACAAGCCATTCACCCTGGGTTCGGCCAATCCGTCGGTCATCATGATGGCGGGGGTGCAGGGCTCCGGAAAGACCACGGCGTGCGCCAAGCTCGCGAATACCCTCAAGAGCAAGGGCAAGCGACCGCTCTTGGTTGCGGCCGACCTCGAGCGTCCCGCTGCCATCGAGCAGCTCAAGACCCTCGGCAGGGAGATCGGAGTCCCGGTTGTCTCAGATGGCCGAGACCCGGTGAAGGTCGCGAAGAACGCGCTCAAAGAAGCCGACCGCCAGAACGCGGACGTCGTCATCATCGACACGGCGGGGCGCTTGCACGTTGACGCCGAGATGATGAAGCAGGCGCGCAAGATCAAGGACGCGACGAAACCGCATCACGTACTGATGGCGTGCGACGCCATGACCGGCCAGGACGCGGTCGTGCAAGCCCGAGCGTTCATGCAAGAGGTGGACACCACGGGGTTCATCCTTACCAAGCTCGACGGCGACGCACGCGGAGGTGCTGCGCTCTCGATCACCGCCGTTACGGGACGGCCGGTGTATTTCGTCGGGATGGGTGAGAAGCCGGAGGACCTCGAGCCGTTCTATCCCGACCGGATGGCGGGGAGGATCCTTGGGATGGGCGACGTGGTCACGCTGGTCGAGAAGGCGCAAGAGACCATGGACCAGGATTCGGCTCGCGCTGCCGCCGAGAAGATGATGAAGAACCAGTTCACCCTGGAGGACTTCCTGGGCCAGCTCCGGGAGATGCGGAAGATGGGGCCGATCGGGGACCTCTTGAAGATGCTTCCGGGTGTACCGGGCGGCAAGAACGCGATGAAGGATCTCGCCGGGGCGATCGACGACGGCGAGCTGAACAGAGCGGAGGCCATCATCCTGTCTATGACCAGGGAGGAGCGCCGGAATCCCGGTATCATCTCCGGGTCGCGCCGCCTCCGGATCGCCAACGGTTCCGGAACCACCACCGCCGACGTCAACGGGCTCCTCAAGGACTTCGACGGCGCCCGGAAGATGATGCGGACGATGATGGGGGGCAAGCGCATGCCCGGCATGATGAAGATGCCCTCGGGCCCGGGTCGGTAGCGCTGTCGTACGCAGCACCGAGATAAAGGACGAAGGTATGTCAACAAGGATCCGGCTCCGGCGGATGGGCGCGAACAAGCGGCCCTTCTACCGCGTCGTCGTGGCCGACCAGCGGAGCCCCCGCGACGGTCGGTTCATCGAGAACATCGGCAAGTACCACCCGCTCGAGGACCCCTCGCTCATCGAGATCGATGAAGCCCGTGCGATGCATTGGCTCATGGTCGGCGCCCAACCCTCGGATCAGGTGCGAAACCTCATGGTGAAGATCGGGATCTGGGACAAGTTCGTCGCCGAGAGGCCCGAGGCTGCCAAGCTCGTGAAGCAGCGCCCTGTCGCCGATGACACGCCCAAACGCTCGAAGAAGGCCGTCGCGAAGGCCGCCGAGGCCGCGAAGGCGGCGGCCGAACCGAAGGCGGAGCCGGCTGCAGAGAAGGTCGTCGAGGCCGCGACGCCCGAAGCGACCCCCGACGAGACGCCGGCAGTCGAGGCCGAGGCCGCACCGGCCGCGGAAGAAAGCTCGGCGCCGGAGACCCCGGAAGCGTGAAACCCCTCGTCGAATTCCTTACGCAGGAGCTCGTCGACGATCCCGATGCTGTGATCGTGACGGAGAGTGTCGACGACCGAGGCCCCCGCTACACCGTGCAGGTCGGTGAGGGCGATATGGGCAAGGTGATCGGCAAGGGCGGCCGAACAGCCAAGGCGATCAGAACCGTGGTCCGCGCAGCGGCAGCGCGCCAGAACGCCGGCGCCACCGTCGACTTCGTCGACTGAGGCAGAGAACCGGTGGACGAGCCGGCCATCGTCGTCGGCGCCATCACCAAGGCCCACGGGCTCAAGGGTGAAGTGGTCGTGCTCAATCGTTCCGACAACCCCGACCGTTGGCGTCCCGGCAATACGGTGTTCCTGGGCGCTCGGGAGCTGGAGATCACCGCGTCGCGTCCACACGGCGCGCGCATCCTCGTCTCGTTCCGAGGCATCACCAATCGGACCACGGCCGAGGGCATCAGAGGCGAACTGACGGTGCGTCGCAGCCAG
>JAXDJY010000228.1:0-10964 GCA_034667445.1 Actinomycetota bacterium
GGCTGGGGCGACTTCGACAAGGAGTACAGCGCCGTGCGGGACGGGGTGGGGGTATGGGACCTCTCTCCGCTCAACAAGTGGGACTTCGCCGGCTCGGAGGCGGCCGAGGCGGTCCAGCGCACGCACACGAACGACATCCTGGGCATGAAGACCGGGCAGGTCCGGTACGGAGGGTTCGTTGACGAGGAGGGCATGCTCATCGACGACGGCACCGTCTTCAAGTTCGCCGACGATCATCTCTGGGTTATGACGAACGACATGGGGCGCGAGGCGTACTTCGCCGACGCGACGAAAGGTCTCGATGTCGAGGTTCGCTACATCGGGCCGGAGACGCCGAGCCTGCAGATCCAGGGACCGAGGTCGCGCGAGGTCGTGGCCTCACTCACCGACGTGGATCTCGGCGCCATGCGGTACTTCACGTTCATCCCGGAGCGGGTGACGTTCGCGGGAGCGCCGGTCATCATCAGCCGAACCGGCTTCAGTGGCGAACACGGATACGAGATCTTCCTCTCGCCTCCAGACGCCGAACGCATCTGGGAAGGGGTTCGGTCGGCCGGCGCCGTTCCCTACGGTATCGACATCATCGAAGCGATCCGCATCGAAGTCGGCATGATCGTGACCGGGTACGACTACCAGGAACACGAAGCGAGTCCCTTCGACATGGGCCTCGACCGGATGGTGGCTTTGAAGGGCGAGGGCGAGTTCATGGGAAAGGACAAGCTCCGTGAGATCGCGCTCGACCCACCCAACCGGCTGAAGACGGTGCGGCTGGACGGCGACGTCCTTCCCGAGTACGGCGCCGCGATCACGATCGGCGGCGAGGCGGCCGGCACGCTGACCTCCCCTGCACATAGCCCCAAGCTCGGCGCGAACATAGGGCTGGCGATGATCCGGACGGATGTTGCCGCCGACGGCACGAAGGTCGATGTGGCGCTCGGCGATGGTACGGTCGCCGGCACCGTCGACGTGTTGGCGATCTACGACCCGCAGAAGACCCGTCCGCGCAGCTAGCGCGGATCCCGACGACGGAAGGAACGACGATGACCGAAGAGCGTCACCCCTCACCGCTGAACGATTGGCACGAAGCCCACGGAGCCGACATCGCCTATGAGGACGGGTACCCCTGGAACAACCACGAGGGTGCCGACCCCATGGACGAATACGAGGCATTGCGCACCGCGACCGGGATCTGGGACCTGCACTCGACCTCCAAGTACGACGTCTCGGGACCCGATGCCGGACGCATGATCCAACGACGCTTCTCGAACAGGGTCGACGGTATGACCGACGGGTCGGTTCGCTACGGCGCGTGGATGAACGCCGACGGCACGATGATCGACGAGGGCAACGCCTATCGGTTGGCCCCCGATCATTTCTGGCTCACGATCAACTCACCGGGCATCGAGGGCTGGTTCCGGGAGACCGCCACGGGTCTGGATGCCACGATCACCCACACGACGACGGACTACTCGCTGATCGCCGCCCAGGGTCCCACCTCCCAGGCGACACTGCAGAGCATCACCGAACGCGACCTCTCCGGGCTGGGATATTTCCGGTTCTGGCCCGAGCCCACGAAGGTAGCCGGTGTTCCGGCGTGGGTCCTTCGGACTGGGTTCAGCGGCGAGAAAGGGTACGAGGTCATGTCGGCCCCCGGTGACGCGATCACCATCTGGGAGGCGCTCATCAACGCGGGCGGCGTGCCGTTCGGCATCACGGCGATCGACCTCGCGCGAACGGAGGTAGGTCTGCTGATCATGGCAGTCGATTACAACGCCAACGAGATCTCGCCCTACGACCTTTCGATGGACCGGTTCATCAAGACCGACACCGAGTGCGTCGCCGCCTCGGCGCTAGCCGCGTACGGAGCAAACCCCCCGAAGCGTTTCAAGACCCTTCGGATCGAGGGCGACCAAGTTCCCGACTATGGCGCGAAGGTGACGAAGGACGGCAAGGAAGTCGGCGTTGTGACCTCGCCGGCATCGAGTCCACGCGTGGGTACCATCGGCCTCGCGATCCTCGACACCGATGTTGCGGTGGACGGGGAGAAGGTCGACGTGGCGGTCGGTGACAGCACGGTCCCCGCGACCGTCGACGTCCTGTCGGTGTATGACCCGGAGAAGAAGAAGCCGCGCGGCTGACCCACCCCGTATCCTCGGCGTCATGACGGACCAGCTGTTCGGTGTGGTGCCGAACTTCAGCGAAGGGCGCCGCCCGGACGTGATCGACGAGATCGTCGCCGCGCTCCGGGTTCCGGGCGCCCGTGTGGTGTTCGCGGAAGCTGACGCCGACCACAACCGCCTCGACACGACGGTGCTTGGCAGCGCGGATGCTGTGCAGCGCAGTGCGCTCGCTGGCGCGTTGAAAGCGATCGAACTGATCGACATGACCGCGCACCACGGGGGTCACCCGCGTATGGGTGCGGCCGACGTCATCCCGTTCATGCCCGTGCGCACGGCGAGCATGGACGATGCCGTCGTGCTCGCGCGGGCATTCGCCGAGCGGCTCGCTCGCTCGGCAGGCATCCCGGTCTACCTGTACGACCAGGCGGCACTGCTAGCGGAGCGGGTGTCCTTGGCCGAGGTACGCAGGGGAGAGTTCGAGGGCCTTCGCGATGCGGTCGCAGCGGGGGAGCGCCTCCCGGACTTCGGCCCCCATGCGCTTGGCCGTGCCGGGGCGACGGCGGTGGGCGCGCGCCGGCCGTTGATCGCATTCAATGTCTACCTCGACGGGACGGATGCCGGCGCCGCGAAAGAGATCGCAAGGGCGATCCGCGGATCCTCAGGTGGTCTGCCGGCGCTCAGGGCGATCGGTTTCGCCGTTCCGGAGCGCGGCGGCATCGTGACCGTGTCGATGAACCTCGTGAACCACGAGGTGACCGGCCTCCTCGCGGCGTACGATGCGGTCGCGGCGCAGGCCGGCGCGGCGGGGATGAAGATCCTTGACTCCGAGATCGTTGGCTTGGTTCCGGCGGCGGCCATCGCCGAGGGCGATATCGCCCGGCTCCAACTGCAGGGATTCGATCCGGATTCCCAGATACTCGAACGACTCGTAGGGGAGGATCAGTGACGGATAGCACGGCAACCACGGCGGAGCAGACGGTAGGTGGGTTCCTCGATGTTCTGGCATCCGACGCCCCCACGCCGGGCGGTGGAGCGGTCGCGGGGATCGTGGCAGCCACCGCGGGAGCCCTGATCGCCATGGTCGGAAGGCTGACGCTCGGAAAGGCCGAGTTCGCAGATGTGGCGGATCGGATGCAGGTGCTGGTGGCCGAAGGGGACGCGGCGCGCAGCTCATTCCTGACCCTCGCAGATCGAGACGCCCACGCCTTCGACGGGGTCATGGTCGCGTTCAAGATGCCGAAAGAGACCGACGAGCAGAAGCGCGATCGAAGTGCCGCCATCCAGGCGGGCTACCTGGACGCGGCGAGGGTGCCGATGAAGATCGCGAGCGAAGCCGTCGTCCTGATGGAACTTGCCTTGGAGGCGACGGCGAAGGGCAATCCGGCCGCTGCCTCAGACGCATGGTCGGGGGCAGGGTGCGCCTACGCGGCCGTGCTGTGTGCCATGGCGAACGTCGAGATCAACGCCGCGATGATCAAGGACGAGGCGGCGCGAGGCGTCCTGCTCGATGAGGTCACCGCCGTGCGTGCCCGAGCCGAGGCGCTCCTGCGTGAAGGACAGACCGCCTTCCAGTTACGCATCTCCTGAACCACTCGGGTTGCACACCAGCCCGCCTGGGTTCACTGTTGAGCCGTGCGCATCGATGCCATCGTGTTCGATTGCCGAGACGCGGCGCCGTTAGCCCGGTTCTGGTCCGCCGCGTTGGGGTGGGGGGTTGCGCCATATGACGAGACCGAACTCGATCGGCTGGCGCGCAAGGGCGTGTACGACCCGGAGGACGATCCGAGCATCATGCTTGAACCGCCCGAGGACAGCGACCTGCCGGTCATCTTCTTCACCGAGGTGACGGAGGACCGGCTCGGCAAGAATCGGGTGCACCTGGACCTTGCTGCGGACGGCGACCATGAGGCCGAGATCGAACGTCTCGAGGCCTTGGGTGCGAAGCTGCGGAACTGGGTGGAGGAAGACGGAGAGGTGTGGGCGGTCATGCAGGACCCCGAAGGCAACGAGTTCTGCGTGATGCCCCCGCCCGCGTGAGCCCGGAGGACCTCCCTCGCGGTCCCGGGCCTCAGAACAACCCGATCGTTCTCCCGGTTTCGTCGATGTCGACGCCCATGAAGTTGGGCGTCTTCCCCAGGCCCGGCATCCGCTGCATGTCCCCGCACAACACGACGACGAAGCCCGCGCCCGCGCTCGGCACGACCCCGCGAACTGGCAGGCGGAACCCGGTCGGCCGATTCAGCAGAAGCGGATCGTGGCTGAGCGAGAGGTGCGTCTTGGCCATGCAGACCGGGAGTGTGCCGAACCCGAGGTCTCGCATCCGCGCGATGTCCTTCTCGGCCGCTGGAAGATAGTCGACGCCGTCGGCCCCGTATATCCGCGTGGCGATGGCCTCGATCTGCTGCTTCAGCGTGGCGCCGTCGGGAGTGAGCTGGTCGAACGTGTTGGGCTTCTCGCATGCCTCCACGACGGCGTTGGCCAGCTCGATAGCCCCGTCGCCGCCCTGGGCGAACGCGCGATTGACGACGACTCGCTCTGCACCGGCCTGGGTCGCGAGCTCCTCGATGAGGGAAACCTCAGCCTCGGTATCCGTCGGGAAATTGTTGATGCTGACCACGCACGGCAGGCCATACGCCTTCACGATGTCGATGTGCGCCGAGAGGTTCTCCATCCCACGCCGCAAAGCCTCGAGGTCTTCGGTGGCAAGATCGTTGAACGGGACGCCGCCGTGGGACTTCGTCGCCCGGATGGTGGTGACGAGCACGGCAGCCGACGGCTTGAGCGCGCCGACGCGGCACACGATGTCGCAGAACTTCTGGAACCCTAGGTCTGAGGCGAATCCCGCCTCGGTGACCACGTAGTCGGCGAGCTTCAGCGCCACACGGTCCTCGATGATGGAGTTGTTCGCGTGGGCGATGTTCCCGAACGGTCCGGCATGCACGAGGACCGGCTGGCCCTCGAGGGTCTGCACCAGGTTCGGCTTGAGGGCGTCCTTCATGATGACCGTCATCGCCCCCGCGACCTTGAGGTCATCGGCCGTGACGGGCTTCCCGCCATACGTCGAGGCCACGACGATCCTGCCCATCCGGGCCCGCAGGTCCGTCAGATCCGAGGACAACGCGAAGACGGCCATGATCTCCGACGCCGCCACGATCACGAACTGGTTCTCGCGCGGGATGCCGTGGACCTTGCCACCCAGGCCGACCACCGTGTTGCGAAGCTCTCGGTCGTTCACGTCCAGGGTCCTGGGCCAGGTGATGCTCATCGGGTCGATGTCCCGCTCGTTGCCGTGGTACATGGACGCGTCGAGCGCGGCCGCGAGCAGGTTGTGGGCGGCCTGGACGGCGTGGAAGTCTCCGTTGAAGTGGAGGTTGATCTCCTCCATCGGCACGATCTGGGCGAACCCTCCGCCGTTGCCCCCGCCCTTGATCCCCCAGACCGGACCCATGCTCGGCTCGCGCAAGCAGAGCATGACGTTCTCGCCGATCTTGCCCAGCCCCTGCGTGAGGCTGACGCTCGTGGTGGTCTTCCCCTCGCCCGCTTTCGTCGGCGTGATGGCCGTGGTGATGATCAGCTTGCCATCGGGCCGGTCCTTCAGGCGCTCCAGGATGCTCAGCGAGATCTTCGCTCGGTACTTCCCGAACTGCTCGAGTTCGTCCGGTTCGATCCCGGCGGCTGAGGCTACATCGGTGATCGGCAGGAGCGTTGCCTCTTGGGCGATCTCGAGTCCGGACTTCATCGGGGCGTCAACCTTTCCGCGGGTGCGTGTGCCCGGCGCACGCCGGCCAAGGGACGATACGACCCGCGCCCGGCAGAATCCAAACCGGCGCGCCGCGTCGGGCGACCTTCGGTCAGCCCGGGTGGACCCTTGTGCCCGTGGCCCCTACCCTGGGTGTATGGCCACCACCGAACCGCTCAGGAAGGCCCAGACCCCCGGACGTGTGGTAGCGATCAACGGCGGCGTTCGCAGTGAGCGGCCGGACGCGCTCGCGACCGAGGAGCCGATGGAGATCCGGGTCGGCGGACCCGATCAGGATGCCGTCCAGGTGGCAGTGACCATGCGGACCCCGGGCGGGGACTACGAGCTCGCGGCCGGGTTCCTCTTCACCGAGGGCCTCATCGAACCTGCCGACCTTCATCGCGTGGCCTACTGCGACGACATCGAAGCCGAGGAGCAGCGCTACAACGTGGTCACCGTCACGCTCAACCGGCCGTTCGACCCCTCCGGACTCCGGCGGAACTTCTACGCAACGTCCTCGTGCGGCATCTGCGGGAAGGCGGCGCTCGAGGACGTCGAGGTCCATTGCGCTGCGGTCGGGCCTGGCCCATCGGTGACGGCGGCCACGATCTCCTCCCTGCCCGACAAGCTCAGGGCCAAGCAGAAGGTCTTCGAGCGAACCGGCGGCCTCCACGCCGCGGGGCTGTTCACCGCGGACGGAGCTCTCGTGTCACTCCGTGAAGACGTCGGGCGGCACAACGCCGTCGACAAGGTGATCGGAGAGCAACTCCTCGCAGGCGGTCTGCCGGCCGACCGGCATATCCTGCAGGTCAGTGGCCGCGTGAGCTTCGAACTCGTGCAGAAAGCGGCACGCGCCGGCATCCCGATACTGGCGGCCGTCGGCGCACCGTCGTCGCTGGCCGTTGCGGCGGGGGACCGGCTGGGGCTCACCATCGTTGGGTTCGTCCGGGAGGAACGGCTGAACGTGTACAGCCACGCCGAC
Organism: Actinomycetota bacterium; assembly: GCA_034667445.1. GTDB lineage: Bacteria > Actinomycetota > UBA4738 > UBA4738 > HRBIN12 > JANXVR01. The sequence continues at coordinate 6,842 of JAXDJY010000228.1, forward strand.
CGAGTGGTCTGACCGGCAGGTCACCAGACGTTACCGAGTCAACGCTGAACGGGCATACAATCCATAACGGCAACCGGTGGAAAGGAGCCGCTCGATGGCGAACGGGCTCGCGCGACTCACCGAGCCGATGGTCCGCGACAACGGCGCACTGCGCACCGCTACCTGGGACGAAGCTCTGGATCGGGCAGCGGACGGGCTGCGGGCGGCGTACCGGCGGAACAGCGGCAACGGGGTCGGCTTGTTCAGCTGCAGCAAGGCCACCAATGAGATGAACTTCGTCGCACAGAAGTTCATGCGTCAGGTCATGCGCAGTAACAACATCGACTCGAGCAACCGCACCTGACACGCTCCTTCGGTCGTCGGTCTGGCGACAGTGTTCGGAGCAGGTGGGGGAACGAGTTCATATGAAGAGGTCGAGCACACCGACCTCGTGCTGCTGTGGGGATCCAACGCCCGCGCGGCGCACCCGATCTTCTTCCACCACGTCCTCAAGGGGATCCACAACGGAGCCAAGATGATCGACGTGGATCCGCGGAGAACGGAGACCGCGGAATGGGCCGACATCTGGCTCGGCATCGACGTGGGAAGCGACATCGGGCTCTCGAACACCATCGCGCGAGAGATCATCGCGAACGACCTCCAACATCACGCCTTCATCGAACACGCGACCACCGGCTTCGAGGAGTACAAGGCGTCCGTGTCGGACTGGACACTCGAACGGGGCGCGCAGGTCACCGGGGTGCCGGCCGAGGTCATCCAAGAGGTCGCCCATGCCTACGCGACCGCCCCGCGGGCGATGATCTGCTGGACGCTCGGGATCACCGAGCATCACAACGCTGTCGAGAACGTTCTGAGTCTGATCAACCTCTCGCTCCTGACCGGGCACGTCGGCGTCTATGGCAGCGGCGTGAACCCACTCCGCGGACAGAACAACGTGCAGGGGGGCGGCGATATGGGTGCCATCCCGAACAAGCTGCCGGGCTTCCAGGACATCGAGACCGATCACGAGGCCCGAGCTCGATTCGAGGCCGCGTGGGGGGTCCCGCTCGATCCGAAGTACGGCTGGACGCTCACGCAGCAGTTCGAGGCCATGGAACGGGGGGATATCACGGCGGTCTACGTGATCGGCGAGAACCCTGCCAGCTCCGAGGCCGACAAACAGCACACCGTCCACCTCTTGGAGAACCTCGACTGCCTGATCGTCCAGGACATGTTCATGACGAAGACCGCCGAACTCGCCGAGGTCGTCTTCCCGGCGTCAAACTCTGCCTTCGAGACCGAAGGCACGGTGACCAATAGCGAACGCCGCGTGCAGCGGTGCCGAGCGGCGCTCACACCACCGGGCAACGCCAAGGACGACGTGTGGATCATCAACCAGGTTGCCCGCCGCCTGAAGGATGATTGGATCCCGCTCGAGCCGCAGCAGGCCTGGGACGAGCTCCGGACGCTCAGCCCGATGCACGGGGGGATGTCGTGGGAGCGCCTCGAGGAACTCGGTGGGCTGCAGTGGCCGTGTCCGGACGAGAACCATCCCGGCACGCCCATCCTGCATACCCGCCTGTGGGAGTTCGACGATCCTGAGACGCAGGGGACGAAGGCACCGTTCAGCGTGGTGATCGATGATCCGCCCGTCGACCTTCTGGATCAAGAGTTCCCGCTTCGGCTCACGACGGGCCGCCGGCTCGATTCCTACAACACCGGCGTCCAGACGGGTGGGTACACCTCCCCGCTCCGCCGAGGGGAGAGCCTGGATATCTCGCCCGAAGACGCGCGAACCTACGGGGTATCGGAGGGCGACGTCGTCGCGGTCTCTTCCCGCAGGGGCACCGTCCGTGCCCCGGTCCATCTCGACCCGGCGCTGCGACCGGGGTTGGTGTTCATGACCTTCCATTTCCCCGACGAGGTCGACACCAACGTGCTCACCATCGAGGCGACCGACCCCCGGTCCGGAACGGCCGAGTTCAAGGCGACGGCGGTCCGGATCGACAAGGTGGACGCCGCCGTGGGAGCGGAATGACGGGATCTCCGTGGATCTGAAGTTCATGGACGCCGACGCAAGCGCCGAGGAGCGCGCGTCGATCGATGCGTATCTGGGCCCCCCGCAGGACGGTTGGGACGGGGGCGCACGCGAAGGGGATACCTACCGAGTGGGGCGCTCTGGGCAGGCCGCGCGCGATCAACGCGAGCTGTTGATCGAGGCGCTCCACGTCCTCCAGGGCGATGTGGGCTGGATCAGCCCGGGTGGGATGAACTACGTGTGCCGGCGGCTGTCGGTGCCTCCGGCGGATGCGTTCGGCGTCGCGAGCTTCTACGCCATGTTCGCGACGAAGGAGCGGCCGAAGACGGCTGTCCACGTCTGCGATGACCTCGCGTGCCGCGTGCTCGGGGCAAAGAGCCTCCTCGCCGAGCTCGAGGCCGCCGTCGGCCCTGAAGGGACGGCCGCCTCCGACGGCAGTTGGACCTGGCACCGGAGTCCGTGTCTTGGGATGTGCGAGCAGGCTCCCGCGATCTTGGCGCAGCGCGCGGGCCGGCCCGACGTGGCCGTGGGAGGCGCGACGGCGGCCGATGTCGTCGCCGTGGCGGCAGAGGGCTCGACGATGACTTCAAAGGGAGCGGTCACCGCGCCCCAGACCCGCGACACGACGGATCGGGCCGACCTTCGGCTCCTCCGACGGGTCGGCCATGTCGACCCTGCATCGATCGATGACTATCGAGCGAACGGCGGCTACGAGGGGCTGCATCGAGCACTCGAGATCGGGCCGGAGGCGACGATCGCCGAGGTGAAGGACGCGAAGTTGATGGGCCGGGGCGGTGCAGCGTTCCCGACGGGGGTGAAATGGGAGGCCGTCGCCACTCAGCCGGCCCACCCCCACTACTACGTCTGCAACGCGGACGAATCCGAACCCGGGACCTTCAAGGACCGCCTCATCATGGAGCTCGACCCCTTCGCCGTGGTGGAATCGCTCACGATCGCGGGGGTGACCACCGGCTGTGCGAAGGGGTACATCTACATCCGGGGGGAGTACCCGCTCGCGACCGAGCGCCTGGCGGGGGCCCTCGGCGAAGCGCGCCGCCACGGACTCCTCGGTACCGACATCATGGGCCGTGGCGCGGTCTTCGATATCGAACTGCGACGCGGAGCCGGCGCCTACATCTGCGGCGAGGAGACGGCGCTGTTAAATTCGATCGAGGGCAAGCGGGGTGAGCCACGGAACAAGCCGCCGTTCCCGGTGCAGCGTGGCCTCTTCGGCAAGCCCACGGGGATCAACAATGTGGAGACGCTCATCAATGTTCTGGAGGTGCTCCGGATCGGCGGCGCGGCCTATGCCGCCATCGGGTCCGAGGGATCGACGGGGCCCCGGCTGTTCTGCCTCTCCGGGCAAGTCGCTCGTCCGGGTGTGTACGAGGTGGAGCACGGCGCGACCCTGGGCGAGGTGATCGAACTGGCAGGCGGCCCGACGAACGGCATCAAAGCCGTCCTGCTCGGCGGCGCCGCGGGGGGCTTCGTGGGGCCCGACCGACTCGATGTCCGGCTCACGTTCGAAGATGCTCGGGCCGGCGGTTACACCCTGGGATCCGGCGTGGTGATGGTGCTGGGCGAAGACACCGACCTGGTGGATCTGATCCTTCGCATAGCCCGGTTCTTCCGCGACGAATCGTGCGGCCAATGTGTGCCCTGTCGCGTGGGGACCGTGCGGCAGGAGGAGGCCATCCATCGCATGGTGGCCGGGCGGACCGTCGGCTCCGTGCATGATGAGCTCGTGCTGCTCGACGACATCGCGAAGGTCATGCGAGACGCGAGCATCTGCGGGTTGGGGCAGACCGCGGCGAGCGCCGTGCAGTCGGCGATCGCGACCTTCGGCTTGTTCGGGAGCGGTGGTGTCGCGTGAGCCAGCCGATCCACCTGGAGATGCCGCGGAAGCTCATCGACATCGAGATCGACGGGGAGACCGTGCGCGTCGCGGAGGGCGCCACGATCCTCGACGCCTGCACCGCACAAGGCATCGACACACCCACCATGTGTTACGCGGAGAACCTCACGCCCGTGAATGCCTGCCGTGTGTGCGTCGTCGAGGTGGAGGGGTCGCGAACGCTCGTCCCTGCCTGCTCCCGGCCGGCCGAG
>JAXDJY010000229.1:0-7509 GCA_034667445.1 Actinomycetota bacterium
GCATTGGGTGCTGGCCGCCTTCCTGTTGATCGGCTACGGCTTCTACGTCCGTCGCCATTTCCAGGCACCGCCAGGTGAGCCTGAAGGGGATGGCGGATCAGACGTCCACGCGCTCTACCTCTGGCGATGGTGGGGACGGCTGAAGCACGGAGGGCTGCCCACCTACACGAAGGACTCGCCGATGCTGCCGAGCTACCTGCAGGTCGCCATGGCCCTGCTGCTGATCGTCGGCGGCGCGAAGCTGTTCATCGTCGGGGTCGAGGGGATCGCGACCGAGATCGGGGTGTCGTCCCTGGTGTTGGGCCTGTTGGTCGCCCCGATCGCCACGGAACTCCCCGAGAAGTTCAACAGCGTGCTGTGGGTGCGGCGGAAGAAGGACACGCTCGCACTCGGCAACATCACCGGGGCCTTGGTATTCCAGTCGACGTTCCCGGTCACGCTCGGGCTGCTGTTGACGTCATGGCGTCTCAACCAGGAAGGTCTCGTTGCCGCGGTTATCGCGCTGGTCGCGGGCGGCACGCTCTGGATAACGATGAAGATCCGGGGCAAGTTCCAGGCGTGGCTATTGCTGATCCAAGGCGGGTTCTACGCCGGATACGTGGGATACGTGCTGACCCGCGCGAACTGACTTCAGATCGTGACCTCGGGCTAGTCCTTGAAGGCGATGTTCTTGTGGGTGCCGTCGCAGAACGGCTTGTTCGCGGAGTGTCCGCACCGGCACAGGGTTACTCGATTCCGCGTCTCCCACGGTTGCCCGTCGCCCGACCCGACCCGCACTCGGCCCCGCACCCAGTAGGGACCGTCCGTCTCAACGATCACGCCGGGCTCGAAGTCCGGCTCGAACGGCGCACCATCTTCGAACAGCAACACGAGCCGGCCTGAGGGACACCTGGCCGCAATGGATTCGACCTTCTCGCGTTCGGCCGGATCGTCGATCACGTCCATCCTGTCCCACGCGGTCGTCTTCCCGTCGTTGCAGAACCCGGCGCGCGAACAGATGGAGACATCGTCGGTCAGCGTGAGCCCGCCGCCCGGCGTCGACTCCCGGCGTGTTGCGGTCGGCGCCCGGTCGGCGACCTCCGTGCCATCGAACCCGTCCAGGTGAGAGTCGTCGCAGAACGGCTTCGTGTTCGACTGTCCGCACCGGCAGAGCCGGACCGAGGCACCCGTCGGATACGGCTCTTCGATATCCCATTCCACCGGCGCGCCACGCGGGGTCTTCACGATGGTTCCGCGCGCCACGGGAAGCCCGCGGACCTCGTACGGACCGTCGACCGTGATCTCGATGCCTGCTTCGCCCTCCACGGTCCGCGAGCTTACCGACTCTCGTCAGATGAAGCGACCCACGAACTTCAGCCCGGTCTCGGCAACTTCCTGCCAGTTGTCGTCGATGGTCATCGCGTGGCCGCGGTCTTCGAGTTCGATGAACTCCGTGACGCCCTCGTTGTCCTCCTGGTGCTTGTACGAGGACTTGGAGATCGACACGGGGACGGTGTGGTCCTTGCCGCCCGCGATGATGAGCATCGGCCCCCGGGCGGGGTTCTTCGAATCCACCTTGGCCTCGGTCCACGGGTTGAGGTTGGCGGCCGCAGCCTGGAAGAGCGGCTCGGCCGGCGCCGGGATGCAGACCTGATCGTAGAGCCGCTTCGCCTGGTCCTCGTCGACCGCGTTCGCGAACGCGTAGCGGAACTGGTCGTAGGTGAGCGGGATCGCCTTGTTGCGGTTGGCCGGGTTCCGCAGCGCGGCAGAGGCCACACGAAGTGCCGAGAACGGCAACGGGAGCACGCCCCTGAATGGCGCGGGGCTCATGGCGACCGAGGCGGCGGCGAGCCCGCGCCCCGCGAGGATCTCGGTGAGCAGCCCACCGAACGAATGCCCGATCACGACCGGCTTCTTCGAGAGTCCCTTGATGATCTGCTCGAAGTGATCGGCGACCTCGCCGACGGACTTCCCGGCGAGGACCTCTGGGTTCGCCTTCGCCTCCTCGACCGTCGCGGGGTCGTCCGGCCAGCCCGGCGTGAGCGCTGCGTACCCGGCGTGCTCGAACAGGTCCGCCCACCGCTCCCAGCTGGTCGGCAGGAGGAAGAGCCCGTGCACGAATACGACGGGCGTTCGCCCCGAGGCGTTCGCCTTCTCGACCTGCTCGGTTTCGTCCTGCGTCGCTGTGGTGTCCACGCTCATCACGATTCCCCCTTCGTCCGCCGAACTCTCGTCGGGACATCCTGCCGCTCCGCGTGATGGCTGGCAAACCCGCCGCGTGCGGACGGAGATGAACATCCCGTGACGCCGCTCGCTAGGCGGCGCGGTAATGCAGGTGAACCGTTCCGTTGCCGAACCGGTGTTCGTCCAGCAGGTGGAGAACGAGATGCGCGTCGTCGGGGAGGGAGCGGGTGCCGCCGCCCACGATGACGGGGACGAAGAAGAAATGGAACTCATCCACCAGACCCGCCTTGATCGCTTGACCGGCGAGGTCCGGGCCGCCAACGCCGATGTCATGGTCGGCGTGCGCCTTCATCTCGCGGACGGCGTCGCGGTCGAAGACTCGTTCGAGCCGAGTGTTGGCGGTTGTGGCTGACTCCAGTGACGTCGAGTAGACGATCTTGTCGGCGGCCTGCCAGATCTCCGCGAAGTCCCGCATGGCGGGTGACTGGTCGGCCCCCGTGCTCGCGGTCTCCCAGAACTGCATCACGTCGTACATCCGGCGGCCGTAGAGGTGCGTGCCGATCGGCCGCACGAGGTCGTTGACGAAGGCGTGCACCTCCTCGTCCGGAGCGGCCCAGTCGAAGTTGCCGTCCCGGTCCGCCACGTAGCCGTCGAGCGACGCGATCGTCGAGTAGATCAGTCTGGCCATGCCCCGATGCTAGAGGTTGACGTTCGGGAAGCGGTAGATATCCCACGAGCTCAAGCTCGAGCCACACACAACGTGTTCGAACAAGACGTCGATACCATTCAGGGTGGTCGGATCCGGCGCAAGCGACATGATGATGTCGGCGTCCTCGCCACGCGGAAGGACCGCCAGCTTGGTGGGGGCATCCGACAACGACGTCACGGGCAACGACCACAGCCCGGAGTTCGACCCGCACGTGAGCCCTGAGCGCATGAAGTAGAGCACGCCACTTGTCTCATCCACGACACCAGCGAACGCGATCTTCCCGGAGGGCGTAGGCACTCGCTGTACCTGGCCGCCGGCGATCGTGTAAAGGAACGCGGTGCAATTCACCCGGCCGCAGGTGGAGAAGGTTGCGTAGGTCTCTCCAACGCCTCCGGGGATAACAGCGGTCTTCGCTTCGCTCCACTTCCCGATCCGCTTCATGCTTTGCGTGTTCCGATCCATGATGACGACGCTGGTCTGCCACGCGCCACGCACGTACTTGTCGATGCTGAAGAGCAGATACGACGAGCTGATGCGGGGAGCCCATTCCCACACCACGCTGGCGCTCGCCCCCGGAACCTTCGTCCGGGTGGACGTGTCGAGGTCGTAAAGGTAGATGTCCGAGCTTCCGCCGACGGTCTGCTGGTAGACGACCGTGTTCGTTCCGGGATCGAAGTTGCCCGCGAAGCCCTGGGTCTTCGGTGCGTTCAGCTTGATCACGTCGGTCCCGCCCACGAGCCTTGCGAAGGCGTCGTAGTGGTTTGGCCGCGACTTGGAGTTCGACTCCCACGAGTAGTACGTGCCGTTGCCGAACGGACGGAGTTGCAACCCGGGGCCACCGATCACCTTCTCAGCTGTGATCTGCGCCTGCGCAGTGGTCGCAGCAAGCAAGACCATCGCAACTGAGATCGCGAGAACGGACAGGAATCTCTTGGGGCGCATGCGAACTCCTCGCCGACAGATGAAGGCGCATCCTCGCACACGCTTGCGCACTCAGGCAATGGCTTCCCTCTGATCAACTGGCGAACAACAGAAGCCCTAAGCCGGAATACCGCCCGGACACGACTTCTGGACCACACAGAGGCACCGGATGGCCGATGGCCGCGAACCCCATTCTCCCTAGGCTGTCCCAAAAGGTGGGAGGCCATCCGGCTTGCCAACTGAAGCGAACGAAAGGAGTCGATGTTGCGGAAGCTACTGGTAATCGTCTTCACGGTTCTGGCCGTCGTCGGTATCGCGAACATGGCGTTGGCGAGCACCACGATCCAGTGGACCGGACAGGGCGGGGACAACCTTCCTTGTGCGCGCGGTGGACACTGGGTGCTCACAGGTCACGGCGTCACGTCCGCCACCATGGTCGTGAACGGCAGGACCTACACGATGATTCAGAACGGCGGCGGCTCGTTCGCCGCTGACTCGAACGGCCCGATCGTGGGTAGCACGGTGGCGTCAGCCACGTACGAGGGCTCGGCAACGAACCCGCAGTTCGTGCTGTCGCACTGTAACGCCGGCGGGGGCGTCTCCTGATCCACTAACCCCGTCAAACTGGAAGTGCTGAGAGAGGCGGACGGCCATCTGGTCGTCCGCCTCTCTTGTTGGTGGGGATGCCGATCGGGCCGCGGGTCCGGTATCGGCGCGATGATAGACACTCTCTTGCCGCGCCGATACGGCCCGGCTCGGGCGTCGCTATCGACCTGGCGGCCGCAGCTCCGACGGGAGGAATAGGAGATGGACGGTCCCGACACCCCCTACTACCGGCGGGATCTGGCGTACGTGCACCATCGGGGCTTCGGGTTCCACGCCGATGCGTGCGCGCCGGGGATCCTGAAACTCCTCGAGCCCGTTCGCGAGCGGGACGGACTGGTGCTCGAGATCGGTTGTGGCAGTGGCCTCCTCACACGGCACCTCCTGGACGCCGGTCACCGGGTAGTCGCGACCGACGCGTCGCCGGCGATGCTCGAGCTGGCGAAGGAGGTCGCCCCGGATGCGGAGGACATCCGCGTGCTGGCGCTGCCCGACGATCCACTACCACCGGCCGATGCGATCGTCGGCGTCGGTCACTGTCTGAGCTATCTGCCCGACGAAGGAGCGATCGACCGTGCGCTCGTGGCGATCGCGGAGGCGCTCCTTCCCAGCGGCGTCCTCGCGATCGACCTCTGCGACCTGGAATGGGGGTTGGCGCGACGAGACGATGGAGCGGACCGGAAAGGTTGGGTCGGCGAGGACTGGGCGATCGTCACGGAGTTCTCGATGCCCTCGCCCGAGAAGTACGTACGGCAGATGGCGACGGGACGACGAACGCCACGATAACGTGTTGATCGATACCGCGCTCTCGTGCCACCACTGCTCGCTGAACATGGCGTGCAGGCGGCAGTTCGCGAGTCGTTCGGGGCGGAAACACTGCCGGTTGGACTCAAGGCGATCATCGGCGAGCGACGCCTCTGATCGCTCCCCGCATTGCGCCTTGTGCGCGTGGAACCTATCGTGAGGCTGACTTGGAGAGCAACACGAAGGGGCCCCTTGTTTACAAATGGCGCTGGCGCCGCGGTGGGCACGTTCTTTCTCATCGCCCTCATCGCGGCTTTGGTTCTCGGATTCATCTCCAGCAGTATCTGGTCCGGTAAAGGGGGCTCGTCTGGAGCGGGGTTCGCCATCGGTTTCTTCCTGGGAATCGTTGGGCTCGTGATCGTCCTGGTAGCCACACCTAGCCAAGCTGCAGCCATCGGTGGACCAAGGTCCGTTCACAACTCCATGAAGCGAGAGTGCCCGTTCTGCAAGGAGGGGATACGCGGCGACGCGACCGTGTGTCCCCACTGCCAACGGGAGTCACCTGCGTGGACGTGGAACGACGATCACTGGTGGAAACTCGACACGGATGGCAGATGGGTATGGCTCGACGAATCCCGCCGGCAATGGAATTAGGCCGGCGAAGGCTGATCAGGCTCACCCCCGGCTACTTGAAGGTGACGCTAACGATGTTCCCCGTTCCCGGAGCCGTGAAGAAGGTGTCCCCGGATCCGTTCGGGATCAACGATTCCTGAGCCACGATGAAGTACGAGGCGCCTGCCGCCAGACCCTTCGGGGTCTTCAGGTTGCACTGGAACCCGGCGTTCGAGGCATCCCAGTTGCACGACGAACTCACGACGACCGTGCCGTCCGTCCCGGGACCGAGGAGAGCGACCTGCACCTGGTGGTTCGTCACGAGCGACAGCGACGTAGAGGCGTCGAGCGGACCTCCGGCCCCTGCCAGCGCGAACTTCACCGGGATGGTCGAACCTGCCTGGACCGACGTCGGCCGGGGCAACGGCGGCATGAACCTGCCGAACCCGTACCCGACCGTGTAGCCGACGGCGACGGGCGCGGCTGAGTTGCCGGCCCTGTCCAGAACTCCGGAACACGTCGCCGTGAAGGAGCCGACCCCGGTGCCCAGCGGTGAGACGGAGAGGTTCGTGTTGGCCTGGAGCCCGGACCCCGGAGTGTTATCGGTTGCGCGGCACGCCGGAGTCGGAGGTGCGGAGAGTGGATACACCGCCCCCTCGCTCACACCCGTGAGCGCGACGCTCGGTGCCACGGTATCTAGGTACACGGTCTCCGTCTGCTCGCCCGAAGTGTTCGAGGCTGCATCGGTCGCAGTGCAGGAGATCGCGGTGACACCCTGATCCGAGACCGAGAAGCCGCCCGAGGCGGTCGGCGTCCCTACGCCCGTTTCGTCCAGCGAGAGCTGGTGGGCAGACGCACCGTTGACTGCGGACGTGCAATCGATCGAAGCGATGTTGCTGTTACCGGTCGCGGTGTCGTTCGCTGAGACGGTTCCGGTTACGGGGCTGGTGACGAACCAACCGTTCGAACCATCAGGGCTAGCGAGCGTGATCTTGACGCTCGGCGCGAGTGTGTCAGGCGGGGTCGGGTCGACGGCAATCCCCCACGGGCTGGAGAGCCCGCCGATGAACTGGTGGGGACTCGAACCGTCAAGGTTCGCACTCCCGAGCACGCCCGCGCAGTAGTCCCCCCAGAGCAGGCGACCATTGTCGGCTACGACGCCGAACGGACAGCTGATCCCGCTGACGAGGTCGGTCACTGGATTCGAGCCATCGAGGCCGGCACTCCCGATCGCGGCCGTGCATGGGTCCCCCCAGAAGATGTGCTTGACGTCGACCGAAAGGCTCGCCGGCTCGCAGAGGCCGGCGATGAAGCCGGGGTTCGCACTCGAACCGTCGAGGTTCGCGCGCCCGATCGCGCCACAGAGGTCCGCCCAGTAGAGGTGCGCATCGTTGACGGCGACCCCGAACGGTGAGCAGAGGCCCCCGATGAAACTTGGAGTGACTCCCGAGCCGTCGAGGTTCGCGCGGCCGATCGCGCCGGTGCAATAGTTCGCCCAATAGAGGTGGTCTTGATCGATGGCAAGCCCGCGAGGGCCGCAGAGCCCGGTGATGAAGCGCTCATCGACGTGCGTACCGTCGAAGTTCGCGCGGCCGATCGAACCGCACATGTCCGCCCAGTAGATGTGTGAAGTGTCGACGGCGATGCCGGACGGCTGGCAGTTGAGGCCGGCGATGAATCCGGCGTCGGGGCTTGAGCCGTCCATGTTCGCCCGGCCGATGGCGCCATCGTTGGTCTCCGCCCAGTAGAGGTGTCCG
>JAXDJY010000230.1:0-3226 GCA_034667445.1 Actinomycetota bacterium
CCCGCGATGCTCGATGACATCGGCCGTGAGTTCCGCGACCTGCGCGTGATCATCGCCCACTGTGGACTCCCCTGGGTCGACGAGGCCCTCTTCCTGCTCACCAAGCACCCGAACTTCTTCACCGAACTCTCGTACCTGATCGCCACGCTCAAGCGGCGCGACCTGTTCCTCCTGCTCTCCCGCTGCGAGCCGATGTTCGTCCCGCTGGAGAAGCTCTTTTTCGGCACCGACTACCCGGGGTTCCTCTACGACCCCGCAGCGCTTCGCGAGAAGCTCATGACGGTGAACGAGGAGGCCGAGGCTCTCCGGATGGAACCGATCGCCGCGGAGAAGTTGGACGGGATCATGGGGGACAACTTCGCGAAGGTGCTGGGACTGATCGAGGCCTAGCTCGGGCGGGTTCGCGAGTTGTAGAGGTAGGCGGGCTCCACCGGTGTGTCGTACCAGCGCTGGTAGAAGTCGATCACGTAGGGCTCCACCAGCCGTCCCAGTTCCGCCCAGCGTTGCACGTGACCGGGGAACCGGTAGACCCGTCGTTGTACCGCCTCGGCGAAACGCTCCTTGAGTGCGGCTTCGTCCACTACCGTCACACGACCGCCCTGCATCAAGACACGGCCGTGCGCCATCACCGTGTCGATATCGCCGGCGTCGGTCCGGTCGAGCATCACGTCCAGGAACGGCTCCGCGTCGTAGCGACCCGGCGGAAACATGATCCGCTCCTTGTCCACGATCAACAGATCGGCGAATCGTCCGGGCTCGAGACTCCCGAGGCGATCCTCCATGCCGAGGGCCCTCGCGCCGTTCTCGGCCGCCGCGCGGAGCACCGTCTCGCTGTCCAGTCGCGCGCGCTCGAAGATCGTTGGCGTTCGCTGCAGATAGCAGGCCAGGCGGAGCTCCTGGAAGAAGTCCTCGCGGTCGGAGAACGAGATGCCATCGGTGCCGAACGCGATCCGCCCACCGGTATCCATGATGTCCCGCACCCGGCAGATCCCCGTGGACAGGCGCAGGTTGGACCCCGGGTCGTTCGAGGCCACCGCTCCCGAGTCGGCGAAGATCGACAGTTCGTCGTCGGTTACCCAGACGAAATGCTCGAGCACCGTGGTGGGGCCGAGCACGCCGAGATCCGCGAGACGGCGGACCGCAGACCTCCCGTGGTGCTCGAAGTTGAACATCATCTCCGCGCGGGTCTCGAGGGCGTGCGTGATCAAGCCGGTGTCGTACTCGTCGGCCATGCGCCGAGCCCGGCGATACAGATCGTCGGAACACGCCGGCGTCCAGTCTGGCGCCGTGACGATCCGGATCCGGTCATCCCTGCCGTGCCAATCGGCGTGCAATCGCACGAACGCCGCCATCACCTCGTCCACAGGCCACCCGTATCCCATCGGCGACCGACGGATCTCCTCGGCCAGCTCGAGCGGCAGCCCTGCGAGGAACTTCTCGTTCGGTTCGTGGACGTAGAGATTCTCGTCCCGGCTCACCAACCCGAAGGCCGTCCGCATGCCGGCGTCCTCGTAGGCCCGCAGCGCGGGCCGGCATCCGAAGTCCGTCATCCCGGGGCGGCCGTAGTACATATCCACCGTGGAGGTCTGCCCGCCCTTTATGGCGTTAACCAGTCCCCACAGCACGCCCGTGTAGAGATCCTCCTCGTCGATATCGCCCATCGTCGCGTGGATGAACACGTTCGCCCGCTCGAAGATGAACTGATACAGACCCGGCCCGATAGCGAGCTCCGAGTGGTAGTGGCAGTTGATGAACCCCGGCATCACGAAGTGCGAGCTCGAGCCGAGCACCTGCGCGAACGGCCCGCGCTGTTCCAGCTCCGCGCGGGGCCCCGCATCGGTGATGGTCGTGCCCTCGACGATGAGAGCGCCGTCCGGGATAAGTGCCTGCGAGCCGAGCGCGACGATCGGATCGCCGAGGACGAGCGTTCGGCCGGACTCCACGGTCAGGCTCCGCGGGTCACGTGGGAACCACCATCCGGTCCAAGACGCTCAGGAACGCCTCGTTCGCGTGATGCAGTACCTCTGGTTCGTCGATGGTCGAGAACTCGCGCTCGCGGTAGACGATCTGCCCGTCGATGATCGTCGTGTTCACGGCGCTGCCGTTGGCGGCGAAGACCAGGTGCGAGTACAGATGCGCCTTGCTTTCCGGATGTAGCGGCGTGAACATCTGGTTCTGCAGGTCGACGAGGATCACGTCCGCCTTTTTCCCAGTGGTGAGTTCGCCGGTCTCGTGTCCGAGCGCCGCCGAGCCGTTCCGCGTCGCCATCCGCACCACATCCGGCGCCTGTTGCAGGCTCGGGTCCACCCGGCTGGCACGGTGGATGAGCGAGGCGAACTTCATCACTTCGAACAGATCGCGGCTGTTGTTGCACTCAGCCGCGTCGTGGCCGAGCCCAACGTTGATCCCCGCGGCCAGCATCTCGGGAACACGGGCGATCCCGTTCCCGAGCTTGGCGTTGGACGACGGGTTGTGCGAGATCTGCGTACCGGTCTCTCGCACCAACGCCATCTCCGTGTCGGAGAGCCACACACAATGCGCCGCGATACACCGGTCGAACAGGATCCCGCAGTCATACGCCACCTCGGCGGGACGGCGGCCGAACCGTTGCTTCGAGTTCTCCACTTCCGTGAGCGACTCGTTGAGGTGGATGTGGATACCCGTGTTGAGGTCGTCGGCCAGCATCCGGGTCTCTTTCAGGAGTCCCTCGGATGCAAGTGGGAGCCATTCGATCCCGACGTAGACCTCGATCCGGCCGTTCGCCGCGCCGTGCGCGATCTCGTAGGCCTGCCTGTTGTCCTCCAGGGTGTCCAGGTTGTGCTCGTCGTCGGCCACGTCGTTGGAGAGCACGGCCCGGATCCCGATCTCCTCGGCTGCGCGCGCGAGACTCGGGAGCTGGCGATACATGTCGTTCACCGTGGTGACGCCGCACTTGATCGACTCGCTGTAGCTGGCGAGAGCCGCCCAGTAGGCCTCCTCAGGGCTCAGAGCCCGGATGATGGGGTACCAACAGGTCTCGAGGTACTCCCACAGCGGTAGGTGATCGCTCCATCCCTTGCCGACCGCGGTGTGGAAGTGCAGATCCACGAGCCCTGGGAGGACAGCTTTGCCCTCGGCGTCGATGACCACGGCACCGTCGGTGCTCTGCCGCGCGGCCACCTCTACGTCCGGACCGACGTCCACGATCCGGTCGCCTTCGATCACCACGCTGCCGCCGAAGACCATC
>JAXDJY010000231.1:0-6648 GCA_034667445.1 Actinomycetota bacterium
GTCGTACTCACCGTTGGAGCACGGGCCGAACTTGATCGGCAGTCCCGGGTCTTCTTCCTTCCACCACATGGCGCCTCCTGCTAGCTCCGCTTCTCTTGATCAGGAACACGACGTGCTGGATAGGCCATGGCGTGCCGGCGATCGACGTGACCAAGACATCCGCGAGAGAAGACCGGGTTGAGACGTTCGAGGTTCCACGGGGCGGGGATCTGTGTCCCGCCAGGGCTTTACGCCGCCTGTAGCCTCAACAGGCTCGTTTCGATGTCGGCGTTGATCTTTTCGACGGTCTGCTCCGGCACGTTCCCTTCTCGGGCGAACGCTGGCCATTCGCCGACTGCCCCGAGGACATCCGCAACGATCCGCGCGGCGCTCGGGACGGCGAAGCGATCGGCGACCTCGTCGATATCGTCGCGCGAGATGTTCGTCGTCGATCCGTTGACCGCCATCAGATGCTGCCGCGTCCATCGGCTCTCCGGCACATGGGCGTGGGTGAGGTCGTAGGCGGGCGCCAGCTGCCACGAACCGCCCTGCGGCAGGAGGAACGAGACGTTCTTGGTGTGGTCGTCGCAGTTGGCTCCGGCCACGTTGAACACCATCCGCCGGAAGACTTGAGCCCGAGCGTCCGGACCTAAGGCTAGTTCGTCGAGCAGCAGGAACAGCTGCGCGTAGTCGTGTGCTCCGATCTGGCGGAAGTCGAGTTCGCCGAGGGCGCAGAGCGTTTGTGTGTGCACCTTCGCCCCCTCCGCCGAGCGGTCGAACCGGCGTGTCATGAAGTGGGCACGACCGCCCTCCTCCAGGAGCCGGCAATCCGACATCTCGATGCCAGCGGCCACGGCCATGAGGTAGTAGGCGTATTCGATGCGCCCGTAGTTGCCGGTATCGCCGAGATCCAGATCGCGGCCCACGCCGTCGAACTTCACGATCCAGTGTTCGAAGCCGGGGTCGGCGGGAAGCTGGCCCGAACGCAACTCGGACGTCTGCGGATCCCAAGCGACCACTGCCTTGGCCCTGGCCCCGCCGGCCGATGTGCCGACAGCGATAAGTTGCGAGATCGCATCGGAGATGCCGCCCTCGGTGGCGGTGGCGGTGGCGGTGTCTGTGGACATGGCACTTCGGGCTGCGACCACGAGCTCAGAGAGTTCGATCGCTGTCGGCTTGCGGGTCCTCGGTCCGCGCATCGGCCGGAACTCAAGGGCGCCGACTCCGCGGTTTCCGAGGTATGCCAGCCGGTCGAGAGGTGTGATCTGATCCGCGCGAACCCCTTCGTTCGCGAGATAGCGGGTCGTCAGGGCATTCCCGAAATCATCCGGGATGGAGTCGGCGATCATCGAGGGGAGCCGGTGGTAGGTGACCGGCGACAAGGTCGGGAAGATGAAGGGGCCGCGAGCGGCAGACGTCGGCATCGTCGTCGGCGCAAGCTCCACGCCCCGGTCCGACCACGCACTGTCGTATTCGAACGCGTAGAACCCGCTCCGTTCATCGAGCGCGACCGCCCCAACGCGAGAGCCCCAGCTGCGGACCTCAACGACATCAACGGGTTCGTAGGTCATCCCGTCGGCTCATCGGGTGTCGTCCGCGTCGAGCGGACCCGGCGGCGCGGGCCGGGCGAGTGCTGTTTGGCCCGAAGGCGTTGCATCGGTGAGATCTCAACGGTCGGGCTGAGGGCCGTGAGCCAGTCGGTTCGATCGAGTGCCCGCGCCACGGCGATCAGCGTCTTCAGCGATGAGCCCTTGCCGCGCTCCAGGTTGGAGAGCGTGGCCACCGAGACGTTTGCGAGGGCGGCCAGACCCTCCTGGTCGAAGTTGCGTGAGATTCGCGCATCCCGGACCTGCTCGCCGATCGCCCGCTCCCACTCGACCACCGTGCGCTTATCCGAGGTATCCATATGTTCCTCCGAGTTGCCGCCCTCATCCAGATAAATCATACTATCCTCGGTGTTACACGGTGGCAAGCCGGGGGTTATTCGCCCGAGCTCAGCGTCACCGAGATCTCAGCCCCCTGGGGTTCGAGGTTCGTCGCTTCGGCGCCGCCGCCGTGGGCCTGGGCGATCGCGCGGACGATCGCGAGCCCGAGTCCGGTGTGGTCGCCATCATCGTTCGCCGAGCCTCGGGAGAACGGGTCGAACGCGTGGGCGAGGAACGCGGGCGGGAACCCCGGCCCCGTGTCCCGGACCACCACCTGCACGGTCCCGTCGTTCACGTTGCCTCGGACCTCGATCCGGCCGCCGGCCGGGGTGTGCCGAAGCGCGTTGTCGAGCAGATCGTCGACCATCTGCCTGACCCGCACCCGGTCGATCGACACGTCAGCGGGAGGTGCGACCACTTCGATCTCGACGCCTGATCGCTCGCCGGCCGGCCGGCTACGATCCACAGCCGTCCGAAGCACCTCGTCCAGTCGCTCCGGACGCCGGTGTACCGGCAGCTGTCCGTCGATCGTTCGCGACAGCACCATGAGGTCTTCGGCCAGCCGCACCAGATGGTCGGTCTCCTCCCGCGCATGCTGGAGCGCCGATAGCAGTTCCTCCGGCGTCCGTTCGCGGGAGGCGGCAAGGTCGAGTTCGGCTTTGAGGATCGCGAGCGGGGTGCGCATCTCGTGGCTCGCGTTGTCCAGGAGACGCCGCTCACGGAGGAACGACGAGGCGAGACGATCGAGCATGTCGTTCAACGTCGTGCCCAGGCGCGACATCTCGTCGTCGGCCTTCGGGATGGAGAGCCGCCGCCCCAGGTCGGCAGCCGAGATGCCGGCGGCGTCGGCCCGCATGCGTTCCACCGGCCGCAATGCGGCACCAGCAAGCAACCAGCCGGCGAACGAGATGAGTACGAGCGCAAGCAAGCCACCGACGGTCAGCGTCCCGGCAAGCGACAACAACTGATCGCGACGGTCCTGGAGCGACGAACCGACGAGCAGGATCAGCCGCCCGTTCGGTCCCTGCACGGGGAGCGCCAGGATCCTGGTGACGTTGTCGATATTCGCGACATGGCCGTTGAACAGTGTCGGGTTCGTCACCCGGGAAAGCGTTGTCGCGTCCAGCATCGGGGCGCCGCCGACGATAGCGCTGGACTGCAGGATCGCCCCCGATGGCGCGATCAGCTGCGCGAACGCCTCGTCGTTCTCGATCAGTTGGGCACCGACGTTCGCAAGTTGTGGGCCGCTCGCTCGCACGTCCGCGGCCAGGATCTCGGCCCTGGATCGCAGCCCGGCGTCGACCGAGTCCAGGATGTCCGAACCCGCGCGCGCGTATACGAACAGCCCGACACCGATCAGCAGGACCGCCAGGCCGGCGGCGAACATCATGGTGAGCCGAGTCCTAAGCGGGATCCGTGTCCACATGGAACCGGTACCCCTCTCCCCGTAACGTGTGGATCGACTCCAGGCCGAACGGCCGGTCGATCTTCTCCCTGAGATTGCGGACGTGGACATCGACCACGTTCGAATTTCCGTCGAACGCGAAGTCCCAGAGGTGTCCCAGTAATCTGGATCTGGACAGCACCTCGCCTTGATGCCGCATGAAGTACTCGAGCAGGGCGCGTTCCTTGCCGGTCAAGGCGATCGGTCGGTCGCCGCGGTGGACCTCGGAGGTCGACGGGTCCAGTCGCAGATCCCCGGCCACGAGTTCCACGGGCCGCTCTCCCGCACCCCGACGGATCAAGGCCCGGATCCGGGCCGCGAGTTCATCGAAGGCGAACGGCTTCGTGAGGTAGTCGTCGGCGCCGGCGTCCAGGCCACGGATCCGGTCGTCGACCGCGTCCCGGGCCGTCAGCATGAGGATCGGCGTCCAGTCGCCTGCCTTCCGGAGCGTCCGGCAGAGGTCGAACCCGTCCTGCGCCCCGGGTTCGCGGCTCAACACGACGTCCAGCACGATCGCGTCGAAGGACAGCTCGGCGCCCAGCCAGAGGGCGTCTTCGGCGGTCGCTGCGATGTCGGCGGCGTATCCGTCTTCCTCGAGTCCGCGTTTGAGGAGCGCTGCCATCTTGACCGAGTCCTCGACCACGAGCACGCGCACGGCGCCACCTCCGAACACAGCCTACGCTGGCTGTATGAAGCGCAGATGAAGACGCAACTTCATCGAGCCTTCATCGTCCACGTGCCAGATTCGTCCCGTCCCTACAGGAGGAGGATGAGATGGAACGCAGGTTCATCGCTTCAGGAACGGTGGTGATGATGGCGGCGACGGCGCTGCTCGCGCTCGGGTCGGCCCACGCCTCGCCCAAGACCAAGGCCGCCCCCGTGTACGAACCGGTGCTCGATCCCGCCAACTTCGTCTCGGTGATCGACAACCCCTACTACCCGCTACCGGTGGGTCGCACCCTCATCTATACCGGCATCAAGGATGGCCAAACGCAGCGGGAGACCGTGAACGTCACCTCCGACACGAGGGTGATCGAAGGGATCACGGCGACCGCACTCTCGGACATCTCCAAGCACAAGGGAACGCTGCTGGAGAAGACCACCGACTGGTACGCCCAGGACAAGCAAGGGAACGTCTGGTACATGGGTGAGGACACGAAGGCCTACTCACCGAACGGCAATGTCGACACCTCGGGCTCCTGGGTAGCGGGCGTCAACGACGGCGAGCCGGGGATCATCATGGAGGCCAACCCGCAGGTCCCAGACGCGTACCGCCAGGAGTTGCTCCCCGGAGAGGCGGCGGACACCGCATGGATCGTCGATCGCGGCGGTTCGATCACCGTCCCCTACGGAACGGTGCACCAGGTGCTGACGTCGCTCGAGGCCACTCAGGTCGAGCCCGGTTCCTATGATCAGAAGATCTACGCGCCAGGCCTCGGCATCGTGAGAGAGCAGGCCCTCACGGATGTCGAGACCTCAAGGTTGGTGAAGGTCATCAACTAGCACCATCGACCTATGCGTGGCCGGGTGTCCGCCCCGGCCACGCATGTTGTCGTTTCATTGCGATAGCGCAGCGTGAGTCCGTTCATCTGTTGATGTAGAGCTCGTAGAGCCGTGGGAGTTCGTCGGCGGGGCGCTTCCAGTACGTCGCGCGATCGATGTCGATCCAGCCGTCGTCGGGCGAGGAGAGCCTCTCCTGGCCCGCGCGGCCGGTGATCTCCGCCACCGCGGGCTTCGGCGAGCCGTCCGACCGCCACAGACCGAAGGTGCGCTCGTGCGGGGCGTCATCCAGTGGGGGCTCCGCCCAGATGCCGAGGTCGTAGTCGGCGAAGCACCAGACCATGGCACCCGTGCAGCCGGCCCCCCGCAACCCATCGAGCACGCCCGCCGTGTATCGCGCGGCGTCGGCTTCTTCAACGAGCCGCAGGTCGTCGTCCCCGGGGCGCTTCGTCGGGAGGCCGAACTCCGTGAACCACACATCGCAGCCGCCGCCGAGCCATCGCGTGATGCCGGCCAGGAACGGAACGAGGTGTTCGTCTGTTGGGCCGTATGCCCACGGCGCGTAGATGGGATAGCCGTGCATCGTGAGGAAGTCGCATGCTTCAGCGGCCTCGGCCGGCCCGATCCCACGGTCTTCCTCTAGGTCCTCCATGTGCAAACCGATCGTGACCCGTGCCGACGGGTCGGACCGGTGGATGGCCGACGTCATGGCCGCCAACCACCGCCGCGCGTGCTCGTGATCGAGCGAGCGGATCACGTTCGAGTTCTCGTTGCCCAGATCCCAGGCGAGGAGCGCGGGATGCCCCGCCAGCGCGGTCGCGACCTCAGTGGCAAGCGCGGCCTGTGCCCCGCCGATCTCCGCGTCGGTGAACCAGTGGCGTGGCGAGCCGGCGTCGACGACCGCGTCCGACGCCACGATCCGGAACCGCTCGTCGCGGGTGGATCCACCCAGCGCCCATGTGGGCAGCCAATTCACGCCGCTCATGTGGCCCGTGAACAACGTCGGCATGATGCCGATCCCCGCGCGCTCGGCCGCATCGGCGACGGACACCAACCGGGCGAGCATCCCGGGATCGATGCGATCGAGCCGCGGCTGGAAGTCCTCCCACCGAAGGAACAACCTGACGGAGTCCATGCCGGCGCCGCCGATCAGCTGGAAGTCTCGTGCGACCTCGCCCGGATCGAACCGCTGCCACCAGTGCATCGCGGTTCGGGCGGGCCAGTAGTTGACCCCCAGACGGAACGGCGCCTTCTCAGCCGGCACTGCCGCCCGGACCGATCAGCTGTTCGTACAGCGTGACGTATTCGTCCACCATCCGGGACGCATCGAAGTGCTCCACCACGGACGCGCGCACGCCTGCGCGGTCCAGGCTCCGCGCCGGTTCGACGGCATCTGTGGCCTCGTCGACGGAGTCCACCAGGAAGCCGTTCACTCCCGGGATGACCAGTTCGGGCAGGGACCCGCGTCGCACGGCGATGACCGGCGTGCCGCACGCCATGGCCTCGATGACGCTGAAGCCGAAGGGTTCGTCGAAGTTGATGAGGTGCAGGAGAGCGACCGCGTCGCCGAGGAGCGCGGCTCGTTCGTCCGGCCCGACCGAGCCGACGTAGCGCACCTGGTCATCATCGACACGGGGAGCGATGCGCTCGTGGAAATACGCCTGATCGTGCACGATCCCTGCGATCGTGAGCGGGAGCCCTGCCCGCGCGGCCACGTCGATCGCCTCCGCCACCCCTTTGTCGGGGTGGATCCGGCCGAAGAACAGGAGCGAGTCGCTCGGGCGGTCCTGCAGCGGGAAG
>JAXDJY010000232.1:0-5253 GCA_034667445.1 Actinomycetota bacterium
ACACTGGCGTCAAGGAGAAAGCGCGGGCGCAGGTTCGCGATCTCATGGAACGGTTCCCCGTCTACGCGTAACTCAGGAACTCGGGGCCCGTCCCTGACCACCCCTCGCCGCGCGCCCGGTTGCCGTCCGGCAACCGGGCCCGCACACTCCTGGTCAGCATGATCGCCTATCTGGTCGTGTTCCTCACAGCTGCCGTGACGACCTTCACCGTCACGCCCGTCGTCCGGCGTCTGGTCATCCGGTGGGGAGCGGTGGACCAGCCGTCCGATCGCAAGGTGCATCCCGTGGCCGCACCAACCATGGGCGGCCTCGCCATGTTCGTCGGGTTCCTCGTCGCCATGGGGGTCTCCCGCTTCCTGCCGTTCTTCAAAGACATGAATCAAGGCAGCTCCGAGCCACTCGCCGCGGTGGTGACGTGCACGCTCATGGTGGGCTTGGGGGTCATCGATGACAAGCGGGGGACGAGCGCGCTCGCGAAGCTCACCGCCCAGATCTTCATCGCCGGCGTGCTGGTGTTGATCGGCGTTCAAGTCGTCTACTTCTGGCTCGGTCCTACCGCCGGTATCGTCAACGTCAGTTCCGACCTTGCGGTTCCCCTCACGATCGCGTGGGTCGTCATCGTGTGCAATGCGGTGAACCTGGTCGACGGGCTGGACGGGCTCGCCGCCGGCATGATGGGCATCGCCGCCGTTGCCTTCTTCGTCTACATGGTTCGAACACCGGGGGTCTTCGAACTCGCGTCCTCGGCTGCATTGCTCTCATCGATCACGGCGGGGATATGCGTGGGGTTCCTGCCGTGGAATTTCCATCCGGCGAAGATCTTCATGGGGGACACGGGGGCGATGCTCCTGGGGATGTTGCTGGCCATCGCCACGATCTCTGGGTCGGCGAGGAACGCGCTCCGCCCGGCGCCGGGGGACATCGCGGTCCTGGCGATCCCCATCCTTACCCCGCTTCTGGTCTTGTTCGTCCCATTCCTGGACGTTGTCCTCGCCGTGTCCCGCCGAACCCGCCGCGGGCAGGGGATCGGCCATGCGGACAAGGAGCACCTGCATCACCGGCTCCTGGATATCGGCCACTCCCATCGGCTCGCGGTCCTGCTCATGTACCTGTGGACGGGCCTGATCGCGGTGAGCGGGTTGGCCGTCGGCTTCATCAACGGGCGGTTGGTGGTCGCGATCGTGATGCTTGCATCGATCGTGTTGTTCCTGGTCACAGCCTTACCGCGGCTGACCGAGCGGCCCTCACCGCCTCCTCGGCCCTAACCATCGCGCACGGGCTCTGGGCGCCCGGGCCTCCGGGTGCTCGGGGTTTCGCTGCAGGCCAGCCCCTTGTCCGTTCCGTACAAGTAGGCAAAGATGGGTATCCACTCCCGGGGGTTCGCCCCAGGAGAGCAGGGGTGATAATCGCGGCCGCCATGTGGCATCATGCCGCCGCGGGCGAGCTAGGGGGTAACTGTGTCGGAAGTAGACGTGCGCCTTGACCGCGTTTCCAAACTGTTCGGAGATGTGGCCGCGGTGGACGACCTTTCCCTTGATATCCAAGAGGGTGAGTTCTTCTCCATGCTGGGACCGTCCGGTTGTGGGAAGACCACGACCCTTCGGATGATCGGCGGCTTCGAAGAGCCAACCCTTGGGACCATCTTTCTGGGTGGCCGGGATGTGACCGACGACCCGCCGTACAAGCGTGATGTGAACACGGTCTTCCAATCCTACGCACTGTTCCCGCACTTGGACGTCTACGAGAACGTGGCGTTCGGACTGCGCCGCAAGAAGGTCGCCAAGGATGAGGTGGACAAGCGGGTTCGGGATGCGATGAAGCTCGTCGACCTGGTCGGTTTCGAACGGCGGAAGCCGCCGCAGATGTCCGGGGGCCAGCAACAGCGGGTCGCGCTGGCGCGGGCGTTGGTCAATCACCCGAAGGTGCTGCTCCTGGACGAACCGCTCGGTGCGCTGGACCTCAAGCTTCGCAAGCAGATGCAGCTGGAGCTGAAGCGGATCCAGCAGGAGGTCGGGATCACGTTCATCTATGTGACGCACGACCAGGAAGAAGCCATGACCATGTCGGATCGCTTCGCGGTCATGCGGCATGGCAAGATCGAGCAGATCGGGGGCCCCGAAGAGGTGTACGAGAGCCCCTCGACCGAGTTCGTCGCCGGGTTCCTGGGGGCGTCGAACATGCTCGACGGTGAGATCAAAGAGGCCGCGAACGGGCTCACTTCGATCGTGCTCGACGCGGGCGGTGTGGTGTATGCCACCACGTCGCGCATCGCCGAGGGGATCGGGCCGACTGTGAAGGTCGGGGTCCGTCCCGAGAAGATCCAGATCGTGGCCGACGACGGGAATCCGCCCTCGGAGCGAAACTCCGTGACGGGTTTGCTGCGTATGTCTACATATATCGGCGTCAACTATCAGTTCAAGGTCGACGGGCCGGGGGGAGTCTCCCTCACCGTGTATCAGCAGAATCTGGGAACCGCGGAGACGCGTCCGCAGCCCGGGCAGAAGGTCCGGCTGGAGTGGTTGCCGGAGCACACGTTCGTGGTGGAGCCGTCGGCTTCTCCGCTATCGCACGAGGAGGATGAGGAATGACCGAGCGCAACGACGACCTGTTCCAGGACCCGTCTTTCGTCCGTGGTATGACCCAGAAGCGTCTCTCTCGAAGGGACGTGTTCAAGTACGCAGGCGTGGGTGCCGGGGCGTTGTCGATGTCGTCCATCCTGGCCGCGTGTGGCGGGAACAGCAGCAGCGTGAGCGCCGGCACCGGCGGCGGCAGCGCCGGTAGCGACATGTTCTCCGGCGCCCCGCACAAGATCGTGAACTTCGCGAACTGGCCTTACTACATCGACAAGTCGAAAGACGCGAACGGCCAGATCATCCACCCCTCCCTGGAGCAATTCACGAAGGACACCGGCATCCAGGTCAACTACCGAGAGGTCATCCAGGACAACGCGTCCTTCTTCGGCAAGATCCAGCCGTCGCTCGCCTCGGGGCAGTCGACCGGATGGGACATCATCGTCATCACGAACGGCACGACACTCACGAAGCTGTTCCAGTCCAACTACCTGGTGCCACTGCCGACCGACATGCACCCCAATTTCGACGCCAACGCCAGCGACGCGGTGAAGGACCCGTCCTACGACCCCGGGAACAAGTACACGATGGCATGGCAGTCCGGGCTCACGGGCATCGGGTGGGACCCGAACCAGGTGAAGGCGCTCCGCCCCGACAAGCCGACCATCACCTCGATCGAGGACCTCTTCGACCCGGTGTTCAAGGGCAAGGTCGGGATGTTCGGGGACAACCAGGACCTACCGAACTTCGTTCTGCTTTCCTTGGGTGTGAACCCCGAGGAGTCGACGCCGGACGACTGGCAGAAGGCGGCCGACAAACTCACCGCCCAGAAGCCGAACGTTCGCTCGTACTACACCCAGAACTACATCAACGCGCTGAACAACGGCGACGTTGCGCTCACCATGGCGTGGTCGGGAGACATCTTCCAGTCGAACCTCTCGGGTGCCGCCAGCGGGCTGCAGTTCACCGTTCCGACTGAGGGCGCGATCATCTGGACCGACAACATGTGCATCCCGATCGGCGTGCAGAATCCGGTCGACGCCATCACGATGATGGACTACGTCTACAAGCCGGACATCCAGGCATTGATCGAGGACTACAACGGGTACATCTGCCCGGTGCCGGCCTCGCAGGCGATCATCGAGAAGATCGACCCGCAGACCGCGAAGAGTCCCTTGGTGTTCCCGACGCCTGAGGAGCAGTCCGTGTTCCACACATACCGGGTGCTGACCGACGACGAGCTGCTCACGTGGAACTCACTCTTCGAGCCGATCTACCAGGGTTGATCCAGATCGAGCGCAGGGAACAGGCGGGATGAGCGAGACCGGCGTTCCGAACATCGACGAGATCCTCAAGGCTGGGTTCGACTACGGGAACTCGGGAACGCCGGTCCGCCGCAAGACGAACAAGCGGAAGGCGTCGGTGCCCTATCTCTTGAGTGCGCCTGCCGTCCTGTGGCTCGTGATCTTCTTCGCCCTGCCGACCATCTACATGTTCACGGTCTCGCTGTACGAGGGGACCATCCCGACGATGCATTTCGCTTGGAAATGGAACAACTACTCCACCACGCTCAGCCTGTTCCAACCCCAGCTGATCCGAGCGGTTGAGTATGCGCTGGTCGCGACGATCATCACGCTGTTGATCGGCTACCCCGTGGCCTACTGGATCTCCTTCTACGGCGGCCGGCGGAAGAACGTCTTCCTCCTGCTGTTGCTCGTCCCGTTCTTCGTGTCGGTCGTCCTTCGGACCTATCAGTGGGCGGTCCTGCTCTCGGACCAGGGGATCGTGGTCAACACCCTCCGCCGATTGGGGCTGGTGGGCAGCAGTTTCCATATCACGAGCACGGGGTACGCGGTCGTGTTCGGGATCGCGTACAACTTCCTTCCGTTCACGGTGCTGCCGCTCTACGTTGCGCTCGAGCGGATCGAACCCCGGCTCTTGGAGGCAGGACGTGATCTTTACGCGGACCGCAACACGACGTTCCGCAAGGTGGTGTGGCCGCTGGCGCTTCCCGGGGTGTTCGCTGCCTTCTTGCTGACGTTCGTGCCGGCGGTCGGGGACTTCATCAACTACCAGTACCTCGGTGGCCCAAGCAATGGGATGATCGGCAACAACATCCAGGTCCTGTTCCGCGAGAACCTCGACTATCCGCACGGTGCTGCGCTGTCCTTCGTGCTGATGGCCGTGCTCCTGGTCGGCGCGACTCTCTACGCCAGAGCACTGGGCACCGAAGCCGTGATGGAAGCGACGGCGGCATGAGTTCGACCGTTCGGATGGCCGTGCCTGCGTCCGCGGCTGGCCACGACATGGAGCCCCCGCGGCGCGGGAAGGGCAGGAGATGGACGAGTTACTTCCTCCCCGTGTTCACCGCCGTCGTCATCGTCTATCTCTGCATCCCGATCGTCTCCATGATCGTCTTCGCCTTCAACAACCCTCCGGGCCGCATCAATGTCCGGTGGGTGGGCTTCAGCACACAGGCGTTCACGAACATCTTCTCCAACACCCAGCTCATCTCCGCGATCAAGCTCTCGCTGGAGATCGCGGTGGTTGCCTCGGCGATCGCCACGACGATCGGCTCGTTGCTAGGCCTGGCGTTGGGTCGGTACCGCTTCCGCGGGTCGGGCGCGGTGAACTACCTTGTGTTCCTCGCGATCGCGTCGCCGGAGATCGTGCTTGGGACCTC
>JAXDJY010000233.1:0-6021 GCA_034667445.1 Actinomycetota bacterium
GCAACCGATCATGCACTCCATCGCTCGTTAGCCCGAACATGCGCGAGAGCATCACGTCGAACCGCGCGGGGTCCGCGCTGAACGCCACGAAGTTCAGCCCATGCTCCCGCACGGTGCCGTATGGAACGCTCCTCCGGAAGATCTCGAGCTCTTGTTTCCCGGCCGTGACCTCGACACGAGCTATGTGCGCGGTAGGCGGCTTCTCAGACTCGGATAGCTCGACGCTGTCGCGCTTCGTTCGTCCGAACACCCCTTCCTGTTCGCGCTCGGAGAGTTGGTTGAACGCGTCCAGATCGTGCACCCAGCGCATCACGATCACGTGGCTCCCGCCGGCGCCGGGTGAGCCGTCCGGGACGAGCGCAACGTCGGGCGCCAGCCGCACCGGAGGGTTCGCGGTGCCGTCGACGAAACCGGTGATGTCCCGCCCGTCGTGGTAGGCGAACCCCACTTGCTCGGTGACAAGCTCCGCTACGTCGTCCACGGCGCGCGCCGCCGCCATGCCGTGATCCCAGACGTTGTCGGGCGCACTACCACTGATCCAGAGCCAGGCGTCATGCGGCGTGGCCGGGGCTCGGTGGCCGTGCAACCCGTCGAGTGCGGGGAAATCGGTCAAGGACGGCGGCGCCTCCGCCGGTGCAACCTGCCGCCATGCGCCGGCGCCGAACGCAACAACGATGTTCACACCGCCCGCCGAGACCTCCGGTGCTCGCAGCCGCCGGAAGGAGGCCACGGCGTCAGTCGGCGAGACACCCAGACGAAGGTCGAACTCCAGGAACTGGTGTGCGTCTGTTCCCTGCGCGAAGATCCCGAGCTGCGGCAGCGTGAACACCATCTGCGGAGCATAGTTCGACGCGAGCGCCCCTAATCCGAGAGGCCCCGTGGACGATATACAAAACGAGGCGTATGGTATTGGTACGGGAGAAAGGAGAGGAACGATGCAGGGGACACCGACACGAGTCCGGATAGGCGTCATCGGCCTCGGGCACATGGGAGGGAACATGGCGAGCCGTTTCCTCGAGGCCGGGTTCGAAGTCCACGGCGAGGAACGCTCGCGAGAAGGAGCCCAGGAGCTCGAGGCCCAGGGCTTGCACTGGGAAGTCACTCCGCGGGAGGTCGCCGCGGCCACAGACGTTGTGTTCACGTCCCTGCCTGATGACGGCGTGCTCACGGCTGTTGCCTCGGGTCCCGATGGGATCCTCGCCGGCCTCTCCACGGGCGAGATCTGGGTCGACATGAGCACCGTCAGCCCTCGCGTGAGCCGCGAGACCGCTGAGCGGGTACACGCGACGGGAGCGGCCATGCTTGACGCGCCGGTGTCGGGCAGCGTGCCACAGGTGCAGTCGGGGACGCTGACGATCATGGTCGGCGGGGACGAAGGAGCCTACGAGCGGGTCGAGCCGATCCTCCGAGTGCTCGGTACACCGACGCGCGTTGGCGATAACGGGCAAGGGCTTGCGCTCAAGCTCGCCATCAACATCAGCCTTGCGGTGCAGATGCTTGCGTTCTCCGAGGGCCTGCTCCTGGCCGAACGCGCCGGCGTCGATCGCAAACTCGCTCTCGACGTGATGACGCAGAGCCCGATCGGCTCGCCGATGCTCAAGGCTCGCGCGCCGCTCGTCCTGGAACTCCCGGAGGAGGCCTGGTTCGATGTCTCATTCATGCAGAAGGACATCCGGCTCGCTCTTGAGAGCGGTGGAGAACTCGGGGTGCCGCTCCCGTCGGCCGCCGTCGTCGATGAGGTGCTGAGCGTGGCCCGCACGCTCGGATACGAGCACCGTGACATCGCCGCCCTCTTCCGAGTGCTCTCGGAGACCGGCGCCGTCCCGGCGGCTCGCGAACGGGATGTCTCGACCGCATGACCAACACCACCGACATGACTCCCCGGCGCGGACGCCCTCGAAGCGAGAGTGCTCAGCAAGCGATCTTGGTCGCAGCGATAGGACTGCTCCTGGAACGTGGGCTCCGGGCGATGAACATGGAAGACGTTGCGGAGAGGGCAGGGGTCAGCAAGGCGACGATCTACCGCTGGTGGGACTCGAAAGATCTGCTCGCCCTAGACGCGCTCTCCGCCGACTGGGCCCCGAAACGCGACGCCCATCGCGACACCGGCACCCTGCGCGGCGATCTGCTGGCCCAACTGCGCCCCTGGCTGCGTCAACTCACCGGTAAGCCGTATGGGCGCGTGATCGCGGGGCTGATCGCGCAAGCGCTGACAGACCCAGTGTTCGCCGAGCTGTACCGAGATCGTTTCGTCCAGCCACGGCGCGACGCCACCCGCCCTCTGCTCCGTCGGGCCATGGACCGTGGCGAGATCGCCGCCGACACGGATCTGGACGTCGCTCTGGATCTCCTCTACGGCCCCATCTACCATCGCCTGCTCCACGGACACGCCCCACTCACCGACCGCTTCATCCAACAGGTCGTCGATGCCGTCATCGCAGCCTCGTCCGCAGGGATCACCCCGGTTCGTGAGGGGAAGCACCACCCGTGACCGAGGCGTTGGCTTCGTCTGCGTGGGCTCCATTCCGGAACAAGACCTTCCGGGTGCTCTGGCTCGCGCAGTTCGTTTCCAACGTCGGCACATGGATGCAGAGCGTGGGCGCGGTCTGGGTGATGCTGCAACTGAAGGCATCTCCCACGTTTGTGGCGCTCGTGGCGACGGCGAGCTCACTACCGGTCGTGTTCTTCGGGGTCGTCGGAGGAGCACTGGCCGATCTCGTCGACCGCCGGCGACTCCTGCTGGTGACCCAGACCCTCATGCTCCTGGCTGCGAGCGCCCTCGCGATCCTCGATGTCTCGGGCCGGGTGACTCCCAACTCCCTGCTCGCGATCACCTTCCTGTTGGGCGTGGGTACCGCCCTGAACGGACCGGCCTGGCAGGCGATCCAGCCCGAACTCGTGCCGCACGAGCAATTCCCCCAGGCCGTGACCTTGGGTGGAGCGAGCATCAATCTCGGTCGCGCGTTGGGCCCGGCGCTCGCGGGAGCGATCCTGGTCGTTTCCGGGGCGTGGCTCGTCTTCTTGCTGAACGCGCTTTCATTCGGAGCGGTGGTGGCTGCCCTCATGGTCTGGAGACGTGACGCAGGCGAGACCGACGGGCCGCCGGAGCACTTCGTGGGCGCCGTCCGTGCCGGGATCCGATTCGCGTTCTTCTCCCGTGAACTGATGGTCGTCCTGGTGCGAGCCGGAGCGTTCTCCGTGGCGAGCGCCGGCCTCATGGCCCTGGCGCCGGTGTATGCGACGAGCGTCCTGCACCTCGGGTCGGGTGGGCTCGGGTTCCTGCTCGGAGGTTTCGGCGTCGGGGCGGTGATCGCGGCGGGCCTCCTGCCCAAGGTCCGGAAGCGTGTAGGTGGGGACGCCGTCGTAACGATCGGCACGCTCGGGGTGGCCGCGGCGTTGATGGGACTCGCTGTCGCCCGTTCCGTGCCGCTTGCCTTGGGGATCATCGTGGTTGGTGGCGCGGCATGGCTCCTTTGTCTCTCGACATTCAATGTCGCCTCGCAGGAGGCGTTGCCCGGATGGGTCCGTGCCCGCGGGCTCGCGATGTATCTGACCGTGTTCATGGGGGGCGTCGCCATCGGGAGTGCCGCGTGGGGATATGTTGCCAGCTCGATCGGGACCCCGGCTGCGTTCGCATGGGGTGCGCTCGCCGTTGCGCTCACCACACCGTTGGCGCTTGGCTGGAGGCTGCGGTGGATCGACGAGGTCGATCTGAGCATCTCACCGATGCAAGCGCCGGAGATGCGGCTCATGCCTGAGGAGGCGAGCGGGCCCGCGTTCGTGATGATCACCTACGAAGTCAGGCCGCAGATGGAGGAGGCCTTCCAGGTTGCTCTGCGGCGGGTGGGAGGCGCGCGGCGGCGAACCGGGGCGGTGCGATGGTCCGTGTACCGCGACGCGAACCGACCTGAGCGGTTCGTCGAGACATTCGTCGTGCCGAGCTGGAACGAGCATATGCGTCAGCACGGCCGGCGTACCGTGGCGGATGCGAGCCTCCAGGAAGGCCTCCGGTCCTTCCTCCGCGCGGACGCCGACCCCGAAGTCACGCATCTTGTCGCACCTACCCGTCCCGGGCACGCTATCGACTGACCCCGAACACCGGAACGCGGGGACGGCTGCATACTGTCTCCATGTCCGATCCGAACGACGCCGGTCCGCTGCCGGCGGGCGCCCCTGCCCCCGACTTCGCTCTCGCCTCCAGCCTGGGCGGGACGCTCGGCCCCTCCGGCCTCCGCGGACATCCGGTCATCCTGGCGTTCTACCCGGCCGACTGGAGCCCCGTGTGCACCGATCAGCTGGGCCTCTACCAGGCGGTTCTGCCCGAGTTCGAGAAGTTCGGCGCCACGCTCCTCGGCATCTCGGTCGACAGTGTCTGGAGCCACGAGGCGTTCGCGAAGGACCGGAACCTCCAGTTCCCGTTGCTCGCCGACTTCGAGCCGAAGGGAGAGGTGTCCCGGGCCTACGGCGTCTACGACACCGAGGAGGGCGAGAGCGAACGGGCGCTCTTCGTGCTCGATCCGGCCGGCGTGATCAGCTGGAGCTACCTGTCGCCGTCCGAGGTGAACCCCGGCGCGGACGGGATCTTGCGAGCACTCGAGGAACTCGACGGAAAGGACGTGGCCTCATGACCACCACGCAGTGGGAACCCATGCTGACGCTTCCCGTGAGGGAGGACCGCGATCACATCCAGGGGCCGGCGACCGCGCCGGTGACGCTGGTGGAGTACGGCGACTACGAGTGTCCCTACTGCGGCCAGGCCTATCCGATCGTGAAAGCCGTCCAAGAACAGCTGGGAGACGGGCTTCGGTTCGTGTTCCGGAACTTCCCGATCAGCACGTCGCACCCCCACGCCGAGCAGGCCGCCGAGGCGGCCGAAGCCGCAGCTGCTCAAGGATCGTTCTGGGAGATGCACGACCGGCTGTATGAGAACCAGCGGCGTCTCGGGACTGAGGACCTGCACCTGTATGCCGATGTGCTCGGGCTTGCGGTCGACGTGTTCGAGAAGGAGCTCGCCGAGCACGTGCATGCCGATCGGGTTCACGAGGACTTCATCAGCGGAGTGCGAAGTGGTGTGAACGGCACGCCGACCTTCTTCATCAACGGCGCTCGCCACGACGACTCGTACGAGTTCGAGACGCTGCTCGCGGCCATCCAACAGGCCGCCGGCTAAGGTCGACGAACGCGCTCGCTACACGATGTTGTCAGCGATCAACGTGAAGTCCGTGAAGACCACCGGGGGACCGACCAGGTGAGGTGAGTACTTGTCCTCGAACCGGCTGACCGCCGCCGACTCGCTGTCCGTGGTCTGCGCGGCTTCATCCTCGAAGATGAAGAGGTGGGTGAACCGGGTCGGGTCAACTTGCTGCTGCCAGGCGGCGTAGAGCTCAGTTCCCGGCTCGTTCGCCCGGACGTAGCTCACGAACTCGCTGATCGCCGCCTTCACATCTTCCACGGCGGCTCTCTCGACCTGATACGTGGCGGTTTGGTAGATGGGCACAGTCATCCTCCCCTTCTGCGATACCCCGCCTTCGGCACGCATCCTCGGACAGTTCGGCGTCGGAACGCAAGGGCGTCTCGTAGGCTAGCGACGGTCAGGATGCGACGCCCCCTCGTTCGGCTATCGATCGTTGCTGTGGCGCTCGCCTGCCTTCCCGGGTGCACCTCGATGGCGTCTTCGGACGCAGCGCGGGGCCCGGGTGAAACGAACCCGATTTCGGTGGCGACTCCCGTCCATTCCCCGCGCCCCCAACACAAGCACCGACCCTCCGCGAAGCCGACACGTCCACCCAAGGCGCATCCACGTGGGGTCCCGGCTGCCGATATGCCCGATCCTGGTTTAACTCCCGGGGTCGCACTCCACGTCGGCACGTCCCGGATCTGTGTCTCGGGGTACTCGACTTCGGTGCGCAACGTCCCTGACTCGGAGAAGACCCAGGTTTACGCCCGGTACCACGTTGCGTGGGTGCCGTACCAGCACGAGGTCGACCATCAGATCTCGCTCGAGCTTGGCGGCTCTAACGC
>JAXDJY010000234.1:0-4110 GCA_034667445.1 Actinomycetota bacterium
CGATCCCGCAGAACGCGCGCGCGATCGCGTTGGACGCCGTCAGGCGGGTGATCGACGAAGGCGGCTATTCCAACCTCGTCATCCCCGGCTCGCTCTCGCGCTCCTCGTTGGACCAGCGCGACCGGGCATTCGCGGCGGACTTGGCGTACGGAACGATCCGTCACCTTCGATCGATCGATTGGGCGATCGATCAGCGCGCCTCGCGTCCCGTCAATCGGATGACGGCGAACGTTCGGGACGTGCTTCGCGTCGGGGCGTTCCAGCTCCTGTTCGGCGGTGTAGCACCTCACGCCGCAGTGATGGAAACTGTCAACCTGGCCGCGCCGCGCGAGCGGGGATTCGCCAACGCGGTTCTTCGCCGGCTGGCGGACGATCCACCGGCGTGGCCGGACGGCTCCGGCGACGACGACATCTCCGTGCGCACCGGGATGGCACGGTGGGCGGTCCGTGAACTTCGCGCCTTGGTCTCCGGGGACGTCGAACAGGCTGCGGCCGCGTTCGCCGAACGAGGATTGCTGTGCCTGCGGACGAATACCTGTGTGACGTCGGTGGAAGCGCTGACCCGGGCGCTCGTCGCCGCCGGACACGATGTCCGCCGGGCGCCGCTCGACCCCGACTGCTTGCTCGTCGACGGGGGAGAGCCGGCCTCCTTCCCCGGCTGGGATCAGGGGTGGTTCGCCGTGCAGGACCAGGCGAGCGCGATGGTGGTGCGGATGCTGGACCCCCGGCCGGGGGAGCGCATCCTCGATGCCTGCGCCGGTCCCGGCGGAAAGACGTCGATGGCCGCATGCCTCGTCGGATCCGATGGGCACGTGTTCGCCGGGGACCTGCATCCCCGCCGCGCCGGGCTCGTGCGGCGTTCGGCGTCGCGTCTGCGTATGGACAACGTGTCCGCGTTCGCACAAGACATCACTGCCCGCGCGGTCCGGGGTCCGTTCGACCGCGTGTTGGTCGATGCACCGTGTACGGGGCTCGGCTCGGCCCGGCGCCGGCCCGAGCTCCTGTGGCGGGGGAAGAAGGAGGACCCGACGAAGCTGGCGCTTCGACAGGTGGAGATCGCCGCAGCAGCATCCGATCTCCTCAAGCCCGGAGGACGGTTGGTGTATGCGGTCTGTACGTTCCCCCGGGCCGAGACGGATGCGGCCGCAGACTCGTTGGTGCGGCACCGAACGGATCTGATTCCCGAGCCAATGTTCGGGCCGAGCGGCGAGGCGTTGCGCCACCGGATCTGGCCCCATCGCGACGGTGGCGACGGGATGTTCATCGCGGTGTTTCGCAAGCGCGGAGCGTGACCGGAGCGTCTCCGGTGCCGGGTACCATGCGTGGATGGGAAGCCTCTCCGCGTCGATCCTCGGTGCCGATCTCGCACATCTGGCCGACCAGGTTGCTGCGGTTGAGCCGTTCGTCAGCGCCATCCACATCGACATCATGGACGGCCATTTCGTTCCCCCTATCGCGCTCGGCACGGTTGTCGTCGTGTCGCTCCGTCCGGTCACGGATGCGCGCCTCCACGGACACCTGATGGTGGACGCCCCGACGCGATACTTCGACGAACTCGCAGAGGCGGGCCTGGATATCGTGAGCTTCCACCTCGAAGCCGTCCCCGAGCCGGGCCCGGCGATCGCGAAGGCTCGCGGCGCGGGCCTCGGTGTGGGCCTCACCGTGAACCTCGGTACGCCCGTTGCTGCGGCCGTTCCCTACCTCGAAGACATCGACGACCTGATGCTGATGAGCATCGAGCCGGGGTGGTCCGGACAGACCCTCGACCCCGAGGTCTATCCGCGGATCGAGGAGGCCCGACGAGCCATCGACCACGCCGGCCTGCACGTTGCCCTCGAGATCGACGGCGGGGTCAAGGTACAGAACGCCAAGGCTGCGGTCGATGCTGGTGCTACGGTTCTCATCGCCGCATCGGGTATCTTCGAACAACCGGACCCCGCCGGTGCGGCCAAGCAGCTTTCGATGATCGCGGAAGGAGCATGAATGCCCGAGACGATCCTCGTCGTCGACGACGACCCGGACATCGCGCGCTTCGTTGAGGTGAACCTGCGTTCGGCCGGGTACGACGTCGCGGTCGCCGGCGACGGAGAAGAGGCGTTGGAGAAGGCCGCCGAACTCCGTCCCGATCTGGTGCTCCTCGATGTCATGATGCCGCGGATCGACGGGTTCGAGGTCGCTCAGCGGCTGCGAAAGAATCCGCAGACCGCCAACACCAGCATCATCATGCTGACGGCGAAGGCCCTGTCCGCGGACAAGGTCACGGGTCTACAGTCCGGAGCCGACGACTACATCATCAAACCGTTCGACCCCATCGAACTCCTGGCCCGAGTGAAGGGGACGCTCCGCCGCGCGAAGGAGATGCGGAACCTCTCGCCGCTCACCGGGCTGCCGGGCAACATCCGGATCCAGGAGGAGATCGAGCGGCAGGTTCGAGAGGACAGGCAGTTCTCCGTCCTCTACTCCGACCTCGACAACTTCAAGACCTACAACGATCAGAAGGGCTTCGTTCGAGGGGACAGGCTCATCCAGGCCACCGCGCGGATCATCCAGGATGCCGTCGTCGAGTACGACGGAGCCGAGGGGTTCGTTGGTCACGTCGGGGGTGACGACTTCGTCGCCGTGGTCGGCACCGACGCGGCCGAACCCATCGCGAAGAAGATATGCGAGGTCTTCGATCAACTTCGTACGGAGTTCTACGACGCGGAAGATCTCGACCGAGGGTTCGTTCGGATGGAGGACCGGCGGGGGGTCGAACAGGACATCCCGCTCGTCAGCGTCAGTGTCGGCATCGCGACGACCGCCAAACGAGGGTTCGCACACTACGGGGAGGCCGTCGCGGTCGCCACGGAGATGAAGCAGTTCGCGAAGCGGCAGGCAGGCAGCAGCTACGCGGTCGACCGCCGTATGCCGTAACCGTTCTCCGTTCGCGCCCCGTATACTTCCGGCACGTACCACGAGAGCCTGTTTCCGGGGCGGGGTGCAATTCCCCACCGGCGGTGACAGTCCGCGACCCCGCAGCAGCCAGCGGCGGGTGGACCCGGTGGAACTCCGGGACCGACCGTGAGAGTCGGGATGAGAGGGGACAGGCGCGAACAGCTTCGCCGTCGCGCGCTTGCGCCCGGCACCCGCTGTCTGCGCCCTTCCGCCTGTACCGCCCCGGGCGAGGGGATGGACATGGAGCTGAAGACGCATATGGATCGGGCCCTCCACCTCGCCGAGCACGGCATCGGTCGTGTGTCCCCGAACCCAATGGTCGGCGCCGTGATCGTGACGTCCGAGGGAGCTGTGGTCGGCGAAGGCTGGCACGAGGGACCCGGCACGCCGCATGCCGAGGTGATGGCGCTTGGTCTGGCGGGCGAACGCGCACGCGGAGCAACAGCCGTGGTGACGCTCGAGCCGTGCAGTCATACCGGCCGGACGGGGCCATGTACCGAATCGCTCATCGCCGCCGGGATCGCCGAGGTGGTTGCGGCTACCGTCGATCCGAACCCCTTGGTCAACGGGAGTGGTTTCGACCGGCTCCGCGCGGCGGGTGTCCGGGTCAGCGTGGGGCTGTCGGCGGAGGCCGCCCTCAGCCTCAATCGCTCGTTCGTGCGCCATGTCTCCACCGGTCTTCCCTGGGTGACGATGAAGATGGCATCCACGCTGGACGGAAAGTCGGCGGCGACCGATGGCAGCTCCAAGTGGATCACCGGTACCGAGGCTCGGTCGGACGTGCAACGGCTCCGGGCGTGGGCTGATGCCGTAGTGATCGGTTCGGGAACGGCGCTCACCGACAACCCCTCGCTCACGCTTCGAGACCCTCGCTATGCCCGTTCGCGCTCACCGCTGCGTGTGGTCGTCGACAGCACCGGGCGTGTGCCCGGCGATGGTCACCTCTTCGACACCAGCGCCCCGACCCTTGTCGCGACGACCGAGCGCGCCTCCGAGGCGACGGTCAGGAACTGGGAGTCCGCAGGCGCGGAGGTATTGGTGTGTGATGCCGTGGCAGAAGGTCGTGTTTCGCTGGCTGCCCTCATCGCCCATCTCGGCAAGCGCGACGTCCAAGGCATCCTGCTGGAAGGAGGCGCCACCCTCGCGTGGGGGGCGGTCGTGGAGCAGGTTATCGAC
>JAXDJY010000235.1:0-13808 GCA_034667445.1 Actinomycetota bacterium
GCTTCACGTCCGGTTCGAGCGCATCGGGCGGGTAGGCCCAGTAGCGTTTCGCCGCGTCGCGGAGCCCGTCCACGTCGGCGCCGGGTCCCAGGAACTTCATGGCCATCCGCCGGCGGAACGATCCCGACTGCGCCGCGCGCGCCAGCGCGTACTCCGTCGCGAAGTCCTGATCGGTGAAGTCGGCGCCCAGATCTCGGAGGGCCCGGCGGAGCGCCTCCGTATAGATGGTGTCGGAGTACATGACTCCCCCGATATCGAAGAACACCATCTCGATCGCGGCAACCACGGACCGAATCCTAACGGGCACCGGGCGTCCGGCCGGAGAGGGCCGGGGTCAGGTCAGCTCGCGCTGCAGGGAATCGATGAGCTGGATGCGGGTGGAGTCGTCCAGGTCCGTCTCGAGTTCGATGAGGGCTTCCGCCAGGCGCGGGGCGTCCTCGGGGGCGGGGTACTTGGCGATCAACGCTTCACGCTCGGCCTCGGCCTGCGTGAGCGCCTCGAGGACGTCATGCGCCCCGGCGGGACCGAGCACGGCGATCAGTCGCTCCCCCTGGTCGTCCACGGCCGGACTCTGTCACGCCCGGGCTCGCGATTGCAACGGTCCAGGTCGCCACATACGAACTTGTTCTTGTCACTCCGATCCGGGGAGCTTGCGGGAGAGCGCGAAGAAGGCCACCGCTGCGGCGGCGGCAACGTTCAGTGAGTCGATCCCGTGGGCCATCGGGATCCGCAGACGGACGTCGGCCGCGTCCAGCCAGCGCGAAGACGACCCCTGCCCCTCGTTCCCGATGACGACCGCGACGCGGGGGTAGGTGGTGGTGTCGCACATCCGGATGTCCTGTGCGTGGGCGTCCGGTGTGAGCGCCACGAGCGCGAACCCCGCCTCCTTCAGTGCCGCCGGCCCGTGATGCCAATCGATCCTGGTCCACGGGACGGAGAACACGGCACCCATGGAGGTGCGGACGGCCCGCCGATAAAGCGGGTCGCCGCACCGGGGGGTGAGCAGCACGGCATCCACACCCAACGCAGCCGCACTCCGGAACACCGCCCCCACGTTCGTGTCGTCGACCAGATCCTCGAGCACCGCGACACTTGAAGCCCCGGCCAGGACGTCCTCCAGAGGCGGCAGCGGCCGGCGTTCGAAGGACACGAGCGCCCCGCGGTGCACCGGGAAGCCGGTCGTCTGCTCCAACACGTCGTCGTCGGCCAGTAGCAGCGGCCCCTTAGCCCCGGCCAGTAGGTCGACGACGGAAGGGAGCCACTTCTCCGTCAACAAGGCGCTCCGCGGCACATATCCGGCCTTCACCGCGCGCGCGATCGTCTTTGCCCCCTCGGCCAGGAAGAGTCCTTCCTCCGACTCGAGCTTGCGACGCAGTGCGACGTCCCGGAGCTCGACGAAGTCGCGAAGCCGCGGATCGGCGGGGTCGAAGACGCGGGCGATCATGGCGGAAAGTGTCGCATCAACTGCTAGGCGCGGTACTTGGGTGCTATCTCCTGGCCGCCCAGGGTACTTCCGGCAACCGCCGGCGGGTGCTCGGCGGCCGGCGCGAGGTGCGTGAACCGTAGGGGGTAGGTCGATCACCTGAGGCATCGGGCTTCGTCATCACGACGATGATCGCGCAGCGGAGCTCGTCCGCGAAACTCCCCCGGTCGATCGCTCGGTGAAACAGGTCGGCCACCCCGAAAAGGAGTGGGAACCGTTGGAACCACGTCGGACCGTTGGTGACGAACGTGAAGGAATCGATGTGGAGACCGGCTTCATCTGCCACCTCACGGAAACGGTTGGAAGTGTTGCAGCGGAATAGGGTCGGATACATGTCTTCCTCGTGACCGTGTCCGTAGCGGATCCGGCCGGCCGCCTCATGGATGCGGTGCGAGGTCACGCGGGCGGCGATCGTCTTGTACGAGCGGAGGTTCGGCGTGAGGACGATGGCCTGGCCACCCGGCCGAAGGACTCGGCTGAACTCTCGAAAGGCGCTCGCCGGCTCCGACACGTGCTCCAGCATGTATTCGGAGACGACCAGATCGAACCGCGCATCATGCAAAGGAAGGTTCGTCACGTCCGCGAGGAGGAACTCGCCGTGGAACATCGACCCTACCCGGGGATCGAGATCCACCCCGGTGACGCTGCAGTCCTGCCCGTGCGGCTCCGTGATCCCGTGCTTGTCCCAGCCACATCCTGCGTGCAGGATCGACATCCCCGGATGGACGGCCTCCTCAACGCGACGCTTGTATTCGTTCAGCGCCCGGTGACCGCCGTCCCAACGCTCCGCCAATATGCGTTTGCGAGCGAGATCGCCCATGTTCTGATCCCTTCCTCGTGTGTCCTGTCCCGGGAAACGGGGGCGATCTCGGGGGTTTCCCATTCAGGGGGGTAGACCGGAAGGACACCACCTACGAACGCCGTACTCGGTCTAGTTCTGGGGGGCCACAACGGCTACCCCGTCTGCCCGAGGGCACGGGCGCGTCACCACCTTCCCCTTTCTTCCCAACCCTGTTCCAGATAGTGGGACGCCATCCCAACATGTGGGACAAGGTCGTGAACGGCGCGTGGTAGTCCCGGCAGCCTTAGCTGCACCTCACGGCACTAGCCCGATCGTTTGCACGACCGTTCGTTCTTCTCCGGTTGAAGGGCGATCCAGGATGCAGCCGCCGGGAGCATCCGATTCGCATACCCGGGGCTTCCCACGGCGCATCCACATCTCGGTGGAACCTCCCCCATCGGTATTCATCGCATCCCAGCTCCCCAGGTGCAGCATCAGCGAACCGAGGGCCGGGAACTCGACCCCGCGTGAATATGCGCCCTGCCTGCCGTCCACCGTCACCAGATAGACCACACAAGATGTCGCGATATCCCCATCTTCGCACCCGCGGATGACCCCGATGGCCGTCCGCGGATTCGCATCCCAGAACGGGTTGTCCCCGCCTCTGTCCGGCGGCGTGAGCGAGCCGACGTTCACTCCGTCCTCCACCACCCGCGGGAAACCACCGAAGCCGTCCGTGACGTCGGGGTGGTCCGCGTAGAGGCGCTGCGCGGGCCCGACGTAGGCCCCCGTGCCGTCCTCGATGAATGTCGACCCCGCCTGGATCCCCGCCGCGATCTGGAGTCCGTCCCGGTACCACGGGTTCTTGGTCGACTTCCCGGGCGCCACGAAATCGCCGTTCGTGCCCGCGACGGCGCCTCCCCTCCACAACATCTTCGACGCGAAGGTATCCCGCCCGGGAGTGCCGAAACCAACGAACCGCGTACTGCCCCCGATTCGGGCGGCGAGCACGCGGATCTGAGAGCCGCTCCATCTGAACGCGCAGATCGAATAGCTCGTCCCGCCGAACCGGGTCCGGTCGGAGATCGTCAATCCGCTCGGCGTGCAGCGTGGTGATGAGGACACGGCCGCCGCCGGGTGGATCGTGACCACGTTCGCCAGCAAGGCGATTCCGGCGACGACCGCCTTGACACGTCTCATGAGAAGAGTCTTCGGCTGGATAGGACGGCCACCTGAGACAGGAGGAGGACTGCGCGCTAGCGGTGTTCGGCGAAGCGCCGCTGGAGGGTGCCGACGACGAGCAGTGCGAGCAGCACACCTGCCGAATCGGCCGCCCAATCCAGGAGGTCAGGCTGGCGGGTGGGGGTGAACGCCTGGGCGACCTCGACCAGCCCACCCACGGCGATGGCCCCGCCGACGATCCACGGAAGGGCCCACGCGAACCGGCCCGCGCCGCGCCCCGGGCGCCATACCCCCGCCAGCAGGAACAGCAGCGTGGTCGCGAAGTAAGCGAACGCATGCTCCACCTTGTCTGCGTTCGGGAACGGCGTGCCGCCGGGAGGCGAATCCACCAGCGAGAACAACGCGACCAGGAACAGACAGCCCACCGCCATCAGCCAGAGGACCGCGTCGATCGCGCGGTCGCGCGTGTTGGGGGCTAGGACGTCTATCGGCCGGCCCGTTCCTTGAGTTCGTCGACCAGTTCGGCGGAGGTCGTTTCGCAGCCCAGCCGGAAGCCATAGCGCGCGCCGTGGCAATCGCTCGCACCGGTCCTGATCAACCCCAGTCGGTCGGCGAGCGCGCCGTAGTACGCGCGCTGTTCGGTGTCGTGGTCGGGGTGATCGACCTCCAGGCCCACCATCCCGTCGGCGGCCATCTGTTCCACCAGAGTGTCTGGAACCGAGCCGTTCCCCTTCCACATGCCCGGGTGGGCGAGGACGCACACGCCGCCCGCGGCCTTGATCAGCGCGAGCGAATCCACCGGATCCAGCGCGTGCTTCTCCACGTAGGCGATCCCGCCGTCGGAGATGAACCGGTCGAACGCTTCCTTCGACTCCTTCACGATCCCGGCCTCGACCATGGCGTCGGCGATGTGCGGTCGAGCGATGAGGTCGTCCCCCGCGATCGCGCGGACACGCTCGAAGCTGATGTCGTAGCCCAGCTCCTGGAGCTTCTGCACCATGAGCTCGCCGCGGCGGAACCGCGTATCCATAAGCCGTTTCAGCTCCGCCTGCAGCTCGCGGTTCTCCGGGTCCACGAAGTAGCCGAGCACGTGGAGACTGGCGCCCTCGTACTCAGCGCTGAACTCGATGCCGGGGATGATCTCCAGGTCGGTGTCACTCGCCGCGGTGTAAGCCTCGTCGTAGCCGTCGGTTGTGTCGTGGTCGGTGACCGCGATGCCGCGGAGGCCACGTTCGGCCGCCAACTGCACATTCTCGGTGATGGTTTGGGTGCCGTCAGAGAAGGTGCTGTGGGTGTGGAGGTCGTATCTGGTCATCCATCAAGGGTACGCGAGCGATATGACGAAACCATGGCGCGCCGCGATGGCTACTCCGGCGTCGAGTCGTAGAACATCGTGAGCCTTGAGATCCGTCCGTCGTCGTTGAACTCCAAGAAGTCGGTGCCCGTATACATCTGGACGCCACCCTGCAGAGCCACCCAGCGAACCCGAAGCCTCGCTCCCAACATCTGAGGTTGTGAGGTCTCCGTGACGACGAGGTCGGGCATCTCCTCGTGGGTCGCGGCGATGTAATTGCTCAGTGCCTCGCGTCCCACCAACCCGTCCGGGGTCTCCTCATCGAAGAAGGCCCCGTCATCGGCCCACACGCGCGCGAGGAGGCGTTTCCTAGCGTCCGGATCGTCTTTTTCACCCCACGCCGCGCTGTACGACCCGTACGCCCATATCGGATCGAGGCTCATCGGAACCTCCAGGGTTCGATGCCGGGTTCAGCGATCGTGCGCGTCGGGACGATGTCGGCATGCATGCCCGTTGTCCTCCTTGGGTCCAGGCGAACCCTAACCCTATCGACCCAGGATGCTCGCTGGGTCCTCCGTTTGCGCTACGGGGAAAGCCGTGGGAGAGTTGCGCTCTCGCGGATACGAGGAGGGGTCTATGACGCTCAGGCGGTTTTCGCTGGCCTTGGTCATGACGTTGACGCTCGGTCTAGGAGTGACTCCAGCACACGCAGCTCAGCCGATCCGTGGTTGCCCAACGACGTTTCAGGGCCCACTCGATCTCGCCACCATCCTCATCCTTTGGCCGCCTCCGCCGGACCTTCAGAACCCCCTGGAACACCTCGCTTCCGTTGATCTGAACGGTGATCAGCGTCTGTGTGTTCGACCGCTCCAAAATGGCACGATCACCGCCGTCGACAACGTGGTCCCTTTCCGCTCCACCTAGTCGTCGAGAGGCTCGTCCGACAGCACTCAGATACGGCCCGGCGCCCGTCGTCAAACGTGCCGTCGAAAGATGGCTGTCGTATGTCGGGACTACTACCATTACGAACGGTTGCCGTAGCCACGCCGGGCGTGAGCGCGGCGACCAGATCGACGAATGCTTCCTCCGACCAGGGTTCTGAGGTGAATGTGGCGTGAGTGGCCAACCGATCCAAATGTCCTCAGCCGACCTCGACGAGTCCGACGAACAGGCGATCATCTCCGCCTTTCGTTCCGGTGTGCTCGGGCTCGGCCCCAACTCCGTTGAGTTCGAGCGGCTCTGCGCTGAACGAGCCGGAACCAAGCACGCCATCGCAGTGAGTTCGGGTACGGCCGCGTTACACCTCATCATGCAGGCCTTGCGGTTCGGCGCAGCCGACGAGGTCTTGGTCCCCTCCTTCACGTTCGCGGCGAGCGTGAACGCGATCATCTACACGGGGGCGACACCCGTCTTCGTCGATATCGAGCCCGAGTACTACAACCTGGACCCGACCGAGCTGATCGCGCGCCGCACGCCGAACACGACCGGCGTGATGGTCGTCGACATCTTCGGCCACCCGGCCGATTGGGAGGCGATCCAGCTCGCGGCGCCGGATCTGGCGCTCATCGATGACTGCTGCGAGGCCATCGGCGCCACCTACAACGGCTCGCCGCTCGGGAGCCTGGGGCAGGCCGGTGCGTTCGCTTTCTACCCCAACAAACAGATCACCACGGGCGAGGGCGGCATGATCGTCACGGACAACGACGAGCTGGCCAGGGTCTGCCGGAGCCTGCGCAACCAGGGTCGCGGCGAGATGGGCGCGTGGCTGGAGCACGAACGGCTCGGCTACAACTACCGGATGGACGAGATGTCGGCCGCCCTTGGTGCTTCCCAGATCAAACGGCTGGACACGTTCATGGCCAAGCGGGAGGCCGTGGCTGCCATGTACACCGAACGGCTCAAACCACGCGACTGGGTGCGCACCCAGAGGGTGGACCGCACCAGCACCATGAGCTGGTTCGTCTACGTGGTCACGCTCGCGGCCGAGGTCGACCGCGACAAGGTGATCCAGTCCATGGCCGACCAGGGGATCCCTGCGCGCGCGTACTTCTCCCCCATCCACCTGCAGCCGTACATCAAGGAGCGGTTCGGGACCAAGGGGGGCATGCTCCCGGTTACGGAGGACATCGCCGCGCGGACGGTGGCGCTCCCCTTCCACAACAACCTCACGGAGGAGCAGGTGGAGCGGGTGCTCAGCGCGATGGAAAGCGCCGTCGCTCGGTAGCTGAGGGAAGACGCTACTGCTTCTGGCACCACGCGTAGAGCGCGTCGTACATGGGCGTCTCCAGGTCGATCTTCTTGTGATCGTCGGTCCCGTGCAGCAGCGCGAACCCGTGGGCGATCGCAGAGAGTCCATGACCTTCAGGCGAGGAGTCGATGTCCTCCTCGACATCGGCTGCGTGCACGATCTCGGCCAGCCGCACCAGGCCGGGGTCATCGGTCAGCTTGAACTCCTCGACCAGGACGTCGAACGAGCACTTGCCGTCGCGATGGGTGTATTCGGCGCCGGGCGCATCGTAGGAATGAGCCGCCTCTCGATCCGCGACCTCAAGGACCTGGTCTCTATGCGCGAACAGGAACTCGGCTTCGTGGTCGATGAACCTCTTGATGAGCCAGGGACAGGCGATCCTGTCGACGTTGGCGTTCTCACGGGTGACCCACTTCATGACGCCTCCTTCGCATCTCTCGATCACTTCCGCTCGGAGGTCTCCTGGCCCACGAGAGCCATCCCGCACTTCGGGCACCGGCCCGGTTCACTTCGCACTACCTCGGGATGCATCGGGCATGTATACGTGTCTGGCTGGCCATCCGTCTTCTCCGGCGGTTCGTCCATCATCCGCAACATCGGCACGACCTCCGTACTGAGCGCCCGCCCGATAAGCAGAGCGGCAAG
Organism: Actinomycetota bacterium; assembly: GCA_034667445.1. Taxonomy (GTDB): domain Bacteria; phylum Actinomycetota; class UBA4738; order UBA4738; family HRBIN12; genus JANXVR01. Next base: position 7,634 of record JAXDJY010000235.1, read on the forward strand.
GATCAGGAACAGTACGTTGAGCACGCTCGTGTAATTGAGGTGAACACTCGCCTCGACCACGCGTGCGTGTCGCTGTTCGGGGATGAGCCCCAGGACGCCGAACACCACCTCGACGACGTAGCCCGCGATCACCATCGCCCCGTAGAACGTCGCCAGGAGGAACACGCTCATCTTGAGTCCGTAGTACTTCCGGTAGATGTTCAAGATCGGCAGGATGATGAGGTCGGCGAAGATGAAGGACGCGACGCCGCCGAAACTGATCCCGCCGTTCCACAACACGGCCGCGAGCGGGACGTTCCCGATCGAACAGACGAAGGAGAGCGCGGCGACGACCGGCCCGACGAGCGGACCCCAGAGCTTCGCGAGCAATGGGTGATCGACGGCGAAGAACGCCCGCCAGAACGACTCCGGAACCCACGCCCCCAGCGCTCCCGCGATGAGTAGGCCACCGACGACGTCTTTCCAGACCGCGGCCCAGTCCATCACGAAGTAATGACTGATCGCCGTGGATCCGCGAGCGGAGGTGAGACGTGAGAAGACCGAACCTCCGCTGACGGACATATCCATCGCCGCGTGGCCCTCCATCGACCCGAGCAAACCGCGCTCGGACTGACGTCGAGCCTCCTCGACCAGTCGGTCGCGAAGGAACAAACGAAAGAGTCCCGCCAAGATCATGATCATCAGCAGTCCCCCAACGAATTCGGCGAGCACGAACTGCCAGCCCATGAGGAGCCCGAGGATCACGCCCAGTTCGATGACCAGATTCGTCGAGGCGAACTCGAACGCCATCGAAGCAGTGAAGTTTCCTCCTTTGCGGAAGATCGATCGCGCAAGCGCCACCGCGGCGTAGGAGCAAGAGGAGGAGGCTGCCCCAAGCGCGGATGCGATGGCAAGAGTTCGGGGCGAGTCGTCAGGTAGGAGCCGGACCATCTCGGACTTCGATACGACTGCCTGCACCCCGGCGGAGAGGGCGAAACCGAGGACCAGAGCCCAAAGGATCTCCCACGACATCGAGAGGGCGAGGTCCAGGGCGTGAGCCAGGCCGCTGGTGATCGTTCCCACGGTGCCATCTTCCATCACTACCGCGTGCCGAGGAGGATGTGTACGTTTCCTCGACGGACCGCGCCCCTCCCTCTCGTTTGTTTTTCGTTCACTTTCCGTTCGCGTGTCTAGTCACGCGGCGTACCTGCCGATGGGTACTGGGGATGGATCCGATACTGATCGGTCGCAAGCGTTTGCGTGCCCCGCTGGGCAGCCGCGGTGGAGGTGTGGCTCCGATCGCCCTGGCTGGACTGCTCGCCCTGGTCGCAGGTGCCGGAGCTCTTCAGGCCAGTGCCCACCCCCCGCTGGCACCGGCAGCCGTGTTCCGACCTGTCGCCGCCGTGAGCTATCTGAGCGGTACCCACGTGGCGACCCCGCCAGCCACGACGGGCTTACACGCCCCGGTCCTCAGGCACGGCGCCTTCACGTTCCGATTGGCCAAGGGGACGTCCCCGCTGACGGCCGCGCAGTCACAACAGCTCTTCGCCTACTTCGTGGATGTGATGGCGAAAACCGGATGGACGCTGCAAGCTAGCGGTAACCCCACGGCGACCGGTGAGTGGACGATGAATTGGACGCTCGGTGCCCAGACCGCGTTGATCACCATGACAACCGCTCCGAAGGATCTCTTCGAGGTCGACCTCTGTCCGCCGAACCCGTATTGCTGACGCGATGAAGGTCGGAGGGATCAGGGACCTGCCTCGGCTTCGAGATGTGCTCCGCGCGAATCAGCACGAACCTCGGATGGCGGCACCGACGAGCGACGCCTACTACCCCGAGGTGGCGGAACGCCGGCTGGCACCTCGCGCCCCGCTCCATTTCCAACGCATCGAACTCAAGTACTTCATCCCCTATCGCCATATCGATCACTTCGTCGAACGCATCAGCCGGCGGACGGATGTCGACCCCTACCTGGTCCGTGAAGGGCACGGCAGGACCCGGTACCCGGTGACAAGCCTGTATTTCGACTCCTTCGACCTGATGGCGTGGGACGAGAAGGAGAACGGCCAGCACTACCGGCGGAAGATCCGGCTGCGCACCTACGAGGATGAGTTCTCGGCGCACTCGCCGGTATTCATGGAGATCAAACGGCGCCTGGACGCCGTGGTCTTGAAGGATCGGATCCGATTGCCCGCCGGGGTGTTGAAGGCGGATATGTCGCCGCGCCAGCTGCTCCCCTATCTCCTCCAGGAGGCAGAACAGGAGGACGCCACGGCGTTGGAAGCTCACATGATGCTCGGCTGGCTCAATCTCCAGCCGACCGCGATCGTGAAGTACCAGCGCATGGCGCTGGTCGCGAAGGAAGACCCGAACATGCGGATCACCGTCGATCACCACATCCAAGGGGTATGGCGACCACCCCAGATCCTTGGCAACGTCCCGATGCGGTATGTCGACAACATCAACGCCACGGGGCTGAACGGGATCGGCGGGAAGTACGCGTTGCTGGAACTGAAATCCAACGGCGGCATCCCTGGCTGGCTGCACGAGGCCATCCGCGATATGGAACTCAACCGCACCGCCTATTCAAAGTACTACCTCGTCGTGATGGCACTTCGCCCTTCGCTGTTCGAGGATTGTGACGAACACTTCGCACCCACTGCCCAGGGAGGTCTGTGATGATCGCTTCGCTCGCCCAGATAGTGACCATCGATCCGCGCTCGTTCTCGGGTGCGCACCCGCTGACGGCGGCATTCGTGATGTTGGGAACCCTGGCCCTCAGCATCCTCATCGCGTCCGTCTACAAATGGACGCACCGAGGGCTCTCCTATTCTCAAGCGTTCCAGTTCTCACTGGTCATGCTGGGGATGTTGGGCGCTGGGATCATGCTTGTCGCCAGCACAGGTGTGTTGCCCGCGGTCGGAATCATCGCCGGGTTCTCACTGATCCGGTTCCGGACGCCGGTGAAGGACCCGAAGGACATGGCCTACATCCTCTTCGTCCTGGTCGTGGGCCTAGCGATGGGAGATCGCCTCTACTGGGTCGCGCTGATCATCACGGCCGCCATGTCCATAACCATCATCGCGCTCACTCGGTTGAACTTCGGGCTCACCTACAGCCACGAGTCGATCATCCGTCTCACGGTCGTCCACGACGAGGGCGTGCGAGTCGAGACCGACGAGTTCGAGTCGGTGCTGGACAGGGAGGCGGCATCGTCACACCTGCTCTCGGCTGTCGGCCACGGTAGCCGCATGGAACTGACGTACGGGATCCGCCCCAAGCGAGGCTCGACGAACCTCACCGTGCTGAACGCCCTCCAGCAGAACGCTGCCGTCGAGCACGCCGAGCTCTTCGACGCGAAACACCAGGTGGAGTTCTAGACGCCCCTCAGCAGTAGTGGGGGCTGGTGCTGGCCGTGCCCCACGAACAGACGCTCACATTCGAGCCGGCCTTGTTCTGCAGCGTGGCAGTGTCGGCGTCGTCGCCCCACACGTACACCGACTTCCCCCAGTAGAGGTCGGTGGACGAGTTCGAACCCGAGCCCGTGTGGACCCGGACGCTCTTGCCCGGACGGAGCGTGAACTTCGGGAAGACGACCCGGTTCGTCGACCCCGTCCTGGGGACGTCATGCAGCACGAACCCGGTAAGGGCGATGCTGCGGCTCCCGCCATTGCGGATCACGATGTATTCGAGGTTCCGACCGGCGTTCGTGTCAGGGTCGGGCCCGATGTACGGGTCGTAGTAGGCCGCGGTGATCTTGACAGGCCCACCCGCCGACGCCGGCGCCGGCGGGATCAGAACGGCGAAGGTCGCAGAAAGGGTAAGGACGGTGGCAACGCTTGCGGCATGGCACTTGCGCATGAGGGCATCCTCCCGATAAGGGGTCGTCTCCTAGGTATCGGCCGCCGGTGCAGGTAAATGAAGCCCGCGCGTGCGAAGCTGGATTGACGATGTATCCCGGTCCCGCGGTACGACTGCTCGGAGCGTGCACGTTGATGGCCGTGGTCGCGAGCGCCTGTTACTCCGGTAGCGCCTCGGCGCCACCGGCCCGTGGCGGGGACCCGCTGATCGTCGCGGTGGGCGACATCGCCTGCGATCCGGCGAACCCGTCGTTCGCGGCGGGCCGCGGGACCACGAACAACTGTCAGCAGGCCGCAACGTCGGACCTGGCGGTCGGTGCCGATCCCACAGCCGTCTTGGCGCTGGGCGATCTGCAGTACGACTGCGGCGGGGCGGCGGCGTTCGCCGCCTCGTACGGACCCACATGGGGGCGCCTAGACGCGATCGTGCATCCCGTCCCAGGCAACCAGGAATACAACACCTCGGGCACCGATTGCCCGGCGGCCGGGACGGCTGCGGGCTACTTCGGCTTCTTCGGCGCTTCGGCGGGCACGCCGGGCCAGGGGTGGTACAGCTTCGATCTAGGGTCGTGGCACATCATCGCGCTAAATGCCAACTGCGACTCGGTGGGCGGATGCCACAATGGCTCCCCGCAAGAGACATGGTTGGCCGCCGATCTCAAAGCGCATCCCTCGACGTGCACGCTCGCGTTCTGGCATCAGCCCCGCTTCTCCTCGGGGAGCCACAACAACGATGGCCAGATGGACGACGTGTGGAAGGCACTGTACGCCGCCCACGCCGACGTCGTGCTCAACGGTCACGACCACCTCTACGAACGCTTCGCTCCCCAGGATCCGAATCAGCATGCCGACCCGAACGGGATCACCGAGTTCATCGTCGGAACTGGGGGGGACGACCACGGGTCGTTCGACAGCTCGATCGAGCCGAACAGCCAAGTGCGGAACGCCACATCGTTCGGTGTCCTGGAGATGACGCTCCACCCCAATGGGTACGACTGGCGGTTCGTCTCGACGCCCGGCGGCACGTTCTCGGATCAGGGATCAGGGACCTGCCACTGACCCCATCCGACTGCGAGCCTTGAAACGCCGATCAGGTTGGCTGCCCCATGCACCACGCGTAGAGCGCATCGTTCCAGAACGAGTTCCAACTAGATGCCATGGTCTTCGCGGATGTGTCGGTTCTCGTTGATCCAAGCCACGAACCTTTCCCGCGCGGCATGCGGAACCTCCACGGTAAGCCCGGGTACGATCATCGTGTCCCCCGTTCGTCCAGATCGTCGCTCGGCTCAACGTTGTGTCTTGCTCCAGCCTCCAGGAATAGTACGGCGAGTACGCACAGCCATAGTCCACCGAGGGCCGTGCCGGCGACGACGTCGGTCCACCAATGAACCCCCAGGTACAGGCGCGAAAACGCTACGAGGGTGACGACGACTGCGGTGCCGATCCAGATCGCCACCTTGGACCACGCTCGCCGACCCGCAGCGAGCGCGATCGCTGCGGCCCCCCAGACGGCGGTCACCGCCGTGGCATGCCCGGAGGGGAACGCGAACCCCGAGACACTGATCAGGTGCAGATAGTCCGGTGGCCTGACACGGGCGACTAAAGGCTTGACGACGCGGTACCAGCCGTTCGCACCGGCAAGGGCAGCGATCAACAGCGCGGAAGCTCGCCAGTCTTTCCTTCGCAGCAGGAGGTAGGCACCTAATGCCACCACGAGCGGGATCAAGACCGCGTTGGACCCGAGCCAGGTGATCCCTTTCATGAGCCCGGTCGCCCACGCGGTGCGATGATCTACGACGAAGCGCGTGAAGCCTGGATCCGACAAGACCGCCTCCTCGCGAACGATGACGTCCTGGGTGAGACCGACAAACACCCAGCCGCAGATCACGCCGGCGACGACCGCCAGACTCAGGATGAACCCGCGCGGCGAGCCTGTATCGATCCGACGCGCGAGCCACGCGGACTGTCGAGGGAACCTCGCCCGTGCCCACGCCGCCGGCGCGATGCGAGCGAGGCGATCGGGAAGCTGGTCACCGTGCTCGCGGACACCTCGTAGGACACGGCCCAAGACGAGGCCCACGAGCACGAGGACTAGCAAGACCAGCCCAACCTTGCTGGCGTCGGCCGCTACCCGCTGCCACGCCGCTCCTGCCAAGTAGCCGAGGAGCACGAACCCCATACCCCACAGCAAACCGCCTGCAGCGTTGAACAGCGCAAACTGGCCGTAGGGGACCTCGGCCATCCCCGCGAGCCCGGGCACCATCACCCGGAGCGCTGCGGTGAATCTCCCGAAGAACACTGCTGCGCCTCCCCGGCGGCGCACGTAAGCTCGC
>JAXDJY010000236.1:0-4248 GCA_034667445.1 Actinomycetota bacterium
ACCGGCCCGATGTGCCTGCACCTGGTCGTCACGGGAACGGAGGAAGCCCCGTACAACGCGAACGTAGCGGCCCCGATAGGGCAGGGGTCGAGCTGTCCGCCGTCCGTCGGGTAGCTGTCGTCGTCACTCGGGCTCCTCGTCGTGGGGGAGGAGTCTTCGGAGGCCGATGTTCTTCGAGCGATCCGCCGGCGGCCGGCCGATGCGCGGATCACTGGACCAGTGGCACGCGCGACACATCACGGCATGGAGCTCACCGTAGAGCGGGGACTTGCGGGTGGTCTCCACGAGTTCTTCCGATCGACATTCGGGGCAGGATGCGAGTTCGATCATGCTGGTTGTATCGGCACCAGCATGCCCGTGGCTCAAGCCCGGTCAGCCGGTCCTTTCCGGACGCGGAGTTCGTCCCTGGGCTCTCCTCGAGCGATGGCCGCGGCGGCCCCGAGCTTCGCGAGCCTCTTGGTCTGGAAGCGGCCGAGCTCCGTCCAGCGATCGCCTTGCCGCCGGTCGACGTGCCAGGCGGACGGCGGCCCCTTTGGCCGCTGGAACGCTTTACCGAAGAACTCTGCAAGGTCCGAACCCATCGAAACTTCACGGTACACCTCGAACTCGGACGCATCGACATCCGGCTCGGGACGGAGCGGGGACTAGATCACCGTGAAATCGGTGTGCATGCCGAGGCCGTAGTGGCCGGGCAGGTTGCACATGAACACGTAGTGCCCCGGCTTGAGATCGATCGTGAGGGCTTTGGTCTGGCCGACCTTCATGTCGCCGGTCTCTCCCACGTTCTTGCCGACGGTGTCCTCGTTGACGCGGTCCTGCTCGCCTTCGTAGCTCGCGATGACGAAGTCTGAGGCCGGCGTGTCGGTGCGGATCACGACGAACTCGTGCGTGATCGTGCCGGCGTTCGTCACGGTGAACGTAACCGGTCCCTTGTTCACACTCGATACCTGCGGGGCGATCGACCACTGGTTGAGAGTGGCGGTCAGTTTGCCGCCCACCGCGGTAGAGGGCGCCTCGGGTGACGGCGCGGTTGCGGCGACGGGGGAGGCCGCTACCACCGCCAGCTCCGCGGGCGCGTTGACAGCCTGTTCGGCGCGATCCTGTCGCGATTCCATGGGCCCGATCCACGTGAGGCCGATGATCAGCAACGCGACGTTGAACATGACCCCGGCTGCGAGTAGTCGTTTCATCGATCTGTCCTCCCTGTTCCGTCCATGCACCAAGCCTGCGCGATGGCGGGAGCGTGGACGGGGGTCCAGCGGCACTGAACCGGGGGGTCTTTCGGACCGATTCGCTAGAACTTCAGGGCCTGGGCGAGGTTCTCGGCAGGTGCGCGGAGGGCTGCGGCGTCGTCGACACGGTGCCCGGCCGAGCGTCGCAAGGCGCGTGCGAGCCACGACCGGCCGTTCCTGCTCCGGTCGACCGACCGGGTGAGCGAGTCCCGCTGTGCGTCAGCGATGCGTCGCTGCAGGTTCAGGTCTCAAACGACGTGGGTAACGACCGGCTGAACGAACACTGACCCGCCTCCTTCGGCGATCTGCTTCTCCTCGAGCTTAGCCGGGACCGCGCCGAACGGGTGTCGGCTGGCCGCCGAGCGGGTAGAGATAGCGCCGTGAAGTTCAACCGACGCGCGAAACTCGACTCCTCGCAGATACAGGATCGCCGCGGCATGGGCGGTGTGGGCGGCGGCCGTGGGATCGCGGTGGGCGGCGGCGGCCTCGGTGTGGTCGTCGCGCTGGTCATCGTGATCGCCAACGCGATCGGCGGTGGCACCGCGTCCAGGATCCAGAGCACCTTGCAGGATCTCGCCGGAACCTCCACGGGCGGCACCACCACGGCGAACCTGGCGCATTGTCAGACCGGCGCAGACGCACAGGCCAGCGAGGATTGCCGCATCGTGGCGTTCGTGAACAGCATCCAGGAGTACTGGTCGGGACAGATCAAGGGTTACGAGTTATCGCCCACGGTGTTCTTCACGAACCGGACCTCCACGGCTTGCGGCCCTGCAACCACGGCCGTCGGACCGTTCTACTGTCCCTCGGACGCGAAGGTCTACATCGATCTCGGCTTCTACCAGGAGCTCACCACGAAGCTCGGCGCGACGGGCGGCCCGCTCGCGGAGGCCTACGTCCTTGCGCACGAGTACGGCCACCACGTCCAGGATCTGCTTGGGGTCTTCGACCATGGTGGCGGGGGCAGCAGCCAGGGAGCGAACAGCACGTCGGTTCGTATCGAACTCCAGGCCGACTGTTACGCCGGTGTTTGGGTGGACCACGCAGTCAGCACGGGCTTCATCGCGTCCATCACGCCCGCAGACATCGCGGCGGCGTTGGATACGGCTGGGGCCGTCGGTGACGACCGGTTGCAACAGGAGTTCCAAGGGCAGGTGAACCCCGAGACGTGGACCCACGGCTCATCGGCGGAACGGGAGTCCTGGTTCAACACCGGGTATCACACCGGGAACCCGCGCGCCTGCGACACGTTCTCGGGTTCGCTCACCTAACTCGGGATCACCCTTCGAGGCCTCTAGACTCCGGTCGATGCGACGGTCCTCGCCACTCCTTGTTCCGATCCTCGTGACCTGCCTCATCGTCCCGGCGGGATCTGCGGCGGCGGCCGGATCCGCAGTGGTTCGCACACCGGCGTCGGCGAGCTATCGCGTGCACCTGACGTCGGACCGGCAAGGACACACATGGACGGGCGGCGAGTCCGTCACCTTCACCAATGTTTCGAGCCGAGCCATGCACACGGTCTGGCTCCATCTCTGGTCCAACGGTGTGAAGGGTTGCAGGGCGGGAGCGATCGGAGTGTCGCACCTCAGGGGAGGAACGCTGGGAAGGTCGATCCTCCACTGCACGGCGGTCGCGGTTCGTCTTCCGCAACCGCTCGCACAGGGTGATTCGGCCAAGATCGCGATGTCGGTGCAGATCAAGCTCTTCCATCGCAACGACCGCTTCGGTTTCAACGATGGAATCTCGCTCCTCGGAACGGCGCTCCCGACGCTCGGCGTGCGCGACGATCACGGATGGAACCTGAACCCGTTCGTCGACTTCGGCGAGAGCTTCTACTCGGTGGTGTCAGACTATCGCGTCACGCTGAACACACCGAACTCGCTGCTGACACCCGCGACCGGCGTGCTGGCCTCCGCGTCGACGCACGGCAGCCGGATCTCCCGCACGTATGTCGCGAGCGATGTCCGTGATTTCGAATGGGCCGCGGCCAAGTTCCACCACCTGGTCGGATCCGCCGGCGGGACGCGCGTCAACGTGTGGTACCTGCCGAGCCTCATCACGCTCGATGCCGCCAAGTACGCGCGCGCCGCCGCCATCCGATCGATGCGAACGTTCTCCCGAGACTTCGGCGCCTACCCCTACCCCGAGGTCGATGTGGTGCTCCCGGGATTCCACGGCTTCACGGGTATGGAGTACCCGACCATCGTGTTCAGCAACCCCGAAGAACTGACTATCGCGCACGAGCTCGCCCACCAGTGGTTCTACGGTTTGGTGGGCAACGACCAGTTCAGCGAGCCCTGGTTAGACGAATCCTTCGCGACCTGGGCCAGCAACCTCCCGGGCGGCGGAACACAGTCGTGCAACTTCTACCCCTGGCCGAACGCCGAGGTCCGACTGAACTCCTCGATGGCGTATTTCCGACGGGTTCCCGAGGCGTACGGCGTTGCCTACGATGCCGGTTCGTGCATGCTCTCCCAGCTGAGCGACCGGTTCGGCGCGAACGCATTCTTCGACGTGATGCGCGGCTACGTCGCCGATCACAGCCTGGGGGTGGTGCGAACGAGCGACTTCAAACACGCGGTCGCGGCGGCCGCCCGGACCCAGCTACCCGGTTTCGACCTGCAGGCGTTCTGGCACACGTGGCGGCTGGATCACGCCTGAGCCGGGCGGGGTAGGATGGCGCATCCGACCGGGGAGACACGATGGCGAAGAACACCGATCTGCTGAAGAAGGTGCCGCTGTTCTCGGATTGCTCAGCCAAGGAGCTGACCCAGATCGCGGCTGCGACCAAGCCCGTCAAGCACAAGGCCGGCACCGTCATCGCCCGCGAGGGCGAGCCCGGGATCGGGCTGTTCGTGCTCTCGAAAGGCGAAGCGGAAGTGACCATCGGGGGAGTGAAGCGGACCAAGCTTGGAACCGGTGACTTCTTCGGCGAAGTAGCGCTCTTGGACGGCGGTCCCAGGACGGCGACCGTCACGGCCACGACGGACGTCGAGTTGCTGGGGATCACCGAGTG
>JAXDJY010000237.1:0-7262 GCA_034667445.1 Actinomycetota bacterium
GGCTCCCCTTCAGCGCGCCCGACGGCTCACCCGGCCGCGTCGCGTAGGACCCCGGTCCCGCGAACGTCAGTGGCATCCGCCGAAGGAGAAGTGGCCGGGGTCACTGGTCAGGAGTGGTTCGCACCATCCCGACGCTTTCAGGGCGCTGACGATAGCCGGGGTATCCAACCCGTGCTGTGTGGTGTCGATCGCGGCGCCCATCTGGTGCCATGACTTGCCGGGCGGCGCGCACCGTCCCGGACATCCGTTCGCGTTCCCGCAGATGTTCTGGCATGCGACCCGCTGCTGCGCGCAGCTCCGGTAGCTCCAGACCACGGGGATGCGCTGACCGGCCCGCTGTTCGGCTGCCTTGAAGGCGGTCATGGCGAGCGGTTGAAGGGTCACGTGCTGGTACGTGGTGAGCGGTGGCGGGGTCGCACATGCATCCGTCGGGATAACGATGCCGGCCGCCGCTCCCCCGGACAGATACGCGAAGCCCGCCGTGGTCGCGATCGCGAGCGCGGCGATCCCCATGACGAGGCGACCACGATGGGTGAGACGGGCGCGGCGGTGGCGCGCCTTCTTCGCGGGCGCACCACGGCGGGTCGTCACGGGTGGGCCGGATCGTCGCTGCATGGGCGTAGCCTACGGTCCATGTCCGCCCTGACCGCCCTTCGTGACGAACTCGTCACATCCCTGGGCCCGGATCGTGTATTGACGGACCCGCTGGCGCTGCGGCTCTACGCACGCGACGCGTCTCTGGTCGAAGGCTCGGCCGGCGTTGTGGTGCTGCCGGAGACCGCCGACGACGTGGTGAAGGCGGTCACGGCGGCCGCCCGTCACGGCGTGCCCATCGTGCCACGCGGGAGCGGCACGGGCCTGGCCGGGGGCGCCACCCCGGTCGGGGATGCGCTCGTGATCGTGACCACCAAGATGAACCGGATCCTCGGGGTTCGGCCGCTCGACAGGCTGGCATGGGTCGAACCAGGCGTCATCAACCTGGACCTCGCGAACGCGCTCTCGCCGAGCGGGTTCACGTTCGCGCCGGATCCATCGAGCCAGCAGACATCTTCGGTGGGCGGCAACATCAACACCAACGCCGGCGGCCCGCATTGTCTGGCCTACGGTGTCACCAGTGCCCATGTCCTGGCCGTCGACGTCGTGCTCGCGGACGGGACGCTGGTGCGCCTAGGGAATGAGGGCGCGGAGTCGGAGGGGCTGGATCTCCGCGGTGTGGTTGTCGGCAGCGAGGGAACGCTCGGCGTCGTCACCGCGGCCTGCGTCCGGCTGACGCCCATCGCCCCGAGCGTGACGACCATGCTGCTGGACTTCGTCGCGGTGGAGGATGCGGCGGCGACCGTGAGCGCCATCATCGCGCGCGGGGTGGTCCCGGCTGCACTCGAGATGATGGATCGCGGGATCGTGGAGGCCGTCGAACGCTTCGCGCACGCCGGCTACCCGACCGACGCCGCCGCGGTCTTACTGGTCGAGGTCGACGGCCTGGCGGGCGCGGTCGCCGCCCAGACCCGCGAGGTCGAGGCGGCCGCCCACGAACACGGGGTGCGAACCCTCCGAGTGGCGGCCGACGACGCCGAACGGGCGTTGCTATGGAAGGGACGCAAGTCTGCGTTCGGCGCTGTGGCGCAGATCGCGCCGCACTATCACCTCCACGATTGCGTGGTCCCCCGCGCGCGGCTGGTCGAGGTGCTCCGCGGCATCTACGCCATCGCCGAACGCCACGACCTCATCGTTACGAACGTCTTCCATGCCGGCGACGGCAACCTCCACCCGCTGTTGTCGTTCGACCGGAGCGTGGCGGGAACCCTCGAGCGAGTCCTGCGCGCGAGCGAGGAGATCGTCAGGCTCTGCATCGATTCCGGCGGAACCCTGAGCGGCGAGCACGGGATCGGCTTGGAGAAGCGCGACTTCATGCCGCTGGTGTTCACCGCCGACGATCTGGACGCGCAGGCGTGCATCCGAGCGGCGTTCGACCCCGAAGGCCGGATGAATCCCTCGAAGGTGCTGCCGGCGGGCTCGCGGTGCGGCGACTACGCCGTAACCCGGTCCGGATCGACCGGCGAGGCGGCCGCCGACGCCGAAGCGCTCCCCGAAGGATCGTGGATATAACCGATGGAGACCCTGCACCCCGATTCGAAAGCCGAGGTCGCGGAGATGCTCGCCGCACTTTCGGCGGAGGGGACACGGACGCAGATCGTCGGGGGCCGGCACCACGTGGGCCGCGCGCCGGCCCGAGAAACAGACACCGAACTGTGGACCACCCAGCTCGACCGGGTGATCGCCTACGACCCGGCAGAGATGATCGCCGTGGTCGGGGCCGGTATGCGGATCCGCGAACTCCAGTCGGTGCTCGCTGAAGGGGATCAGGAGTGGCCCGTCGACGCGCATCCAGAGGCAACGGTGGGCGGCGTTATCGCGGCGGGCGTTACCGGCATGCGGCGGCTCCGCACCGGTCTCATGCGCGACACCGTGGTCGAACTCGAACTCGTCACGGGTGACGGCCGCCTGATCAGGTCCGGCGCACGGACCGTGAAGAACGTGACGGGGTTCGACGTGCATCGGTTGGCCACCGGGTCGCTGGGGTCTCTGGGCGCGATCGTCCAGGTGGCGCTCAAGGTGCGCCCGCGACCGAAGGTGCGAGGGGCGCTCACGTTCCAGGCAGGCGGCGTCGACCTGGCCGACGCCCTCTTGGCGGGTGTTCCGCTGCCCGCAGCCGTGATCGCAGAACCCGATCACATCGAGCTGATCCTCGAGGGCTGGCCCGAGGAGGTGGATGAGCAGACGGAGGCCACGCGCGCGGTGTCCACCGGCTTCGAGATCCACGAGGACCTCCCCGTGACCCGGCCCGATGAACGCTGGCCGGAAGCGCCGATCGTTGGAGAGGCCGCCGTCACTCCAACCCGCATCGCTGCGCTCGCGCGCGAAAGCGACCGCTGGCGAGCGCTGATAGGCGTCGGCCTCGTGTGGTTCCCGTTCGAGGACGAAGACCGATGGGACCGGGTACAGGCCGTCGTCGCGGAGCAGCAGGGCACGATGACACGCATCAGGGGCGGCGGAGACACCGCCGGGGCGAGCTCACGCGACGCCGGCATCTCCGCTCGCCTGCTCGGATCCTTCGACCCAGCCGGGATCCTGAGCTAAGACGTGAAAGCGTGGCGGAGGCGTTCGCCCGCAGCCTCGAGGGTCTCGAGCTTCTTCGGGAACGCGAACCGCACCAGGTGTCGCCCTTTGCTCGGATCGCTGAAGAACGACGAACCGGGAACGACGGCGACCCCCACCTCCGCGACCATCCGCGTGGCGAAGGCCACATCGTCCTCGTCGTCACGTGCCACGCCGCTGATGTCGGCCATCACGTAATACGCGCCCTCCGGGGCCTCCACCTTGAAACCGGTCTCCCGCAAGATGGAGACAAGGAGATCACGCCGCGCGGTGTAGGCGGCGGCCTCGTCCTCGTAGAACTTCGCGGGGAGGCCGAGCGCGACCGCGCCTGCCTCCTGCAACGGCGCGGCGGCCGCGACCGTGAGGAAGTCGTGCGTGCTTCGGATCCCGCCGGTAAGCGCGTCCGGCGCCACGACCCACCCGACTCGCCAGCCGGTGACCGCATACGTCTTCGACAACGCGCTGATCGTCACCGTTCGGTCTTCCATGCCGGGGATGGAGCCGGGCGGGATATGGACGTGACCGTCGTAGATGATGTGCTCATAGATCTCATCGGTGAACGCGATGACATCGTGCTCGACACAGAGCGCGGCGATTGTCTCGAGCTCGGCTCGCGTGAAGACCTTGCCGGTCGGGTTATTGGGCGTGTTGAGGACGATCCCCCGCGTCTTCGGACCGAACGCCGCCGCGAGTTCGTCGGGATCGAAGGTCCAGTCGGGTTCGCGGAGGGTGACCAGCCGGGGCACCGCACCCGAGAGGATGGAGTCGGGCCGGTAGTTCTCGTAGTACGGCTCGAACAGCACCACCTCGTCCCCCGGGTCGAGGACTCCGAGCATCGCGGCGATCATCGCCTCGGTGGAACCACAGGTGACGGTGACATGGACGAGCGGGTCCACCCACGTCATCCCGTACAGATCGCGGTACTTCGCGGCGATCGCCTCACGGAACGCCTCCGCTCCCCACGTGAGCGGGTACTGGTTGATGTCGTCGGCGATCGCCTGGCGGGCAGCCTCTTTCAGCTCCATTGGCGCGGCGAAGTCGGGATAGCCCTGCGAGAGGTTGATCGCGTCGTGCTCGATGGCGAGCCGCGTCATCTCCCGGATCACCGACTCGGTGAAGGACGCGGCCTTGCGGGACGGACGGACCTTCGAGGCTGCCATACGCGCAGGATAGCGTCCGATCTACTGACGGGCGCCGACGGCTACCCTGACTCTCCAAGCTATGACGCATCGGACCTTCGCACTCGTGCTGTCATCCCTGCTCGTGGTGGCTGTCGCGTGCAGCAGCTCGCAGATCGTCCACTGCACATCTGCAACCGCCTCCGTGGACGAGCCTTGCCTACCCGCACGGGCGCGGACCCCTCAGCCGACGCGAGCGGCTCACTCCCCAGCCCCGAGCCACGCCTCCCAGCCGAACAAGGTCGTCGTGATCGTGATGGAGAACAGCCCGTACGACACGATCGCGAACAACCCCGCGCTACCCTTCATCCACGGGACCATCGCGCCACGTTCTGAGGTACTGACACAGATGTACGCCGACTCGGCTCCCTCCCTGCCGAACTACGTGTGGATGACCGCGGGCCAGTCGTGCGGTTCCGACGGTTCGGACTCGGCCTGGGACCGGACATGCCCGAGCCTGTTCGATCAGCTCGACAAGCGTGGGATCGGTTGGACTGTGTTCGCGGAGGGGTATCCGGGCGATGCCGGAACGTGTTTCACCGGCGTGAGCTCGGATTCGGCGAGTAACGACTACGCGCGAAAGCATGTCCCGCCGCTGCTGTTCACGAGCACCTCGAGCGGTGCCGCGTGCACGGATCATGTCCGCAACTTCCCCAACGACACGCCAGCGGACGGTTCGCCGCCGGTGAACAACTTCGCGGGTGTGCGGTTGCCCACGGTCACCTTCGTAGTCCCGAACCTCTGCCACGACATGCACAACGCAAGCGCGCAGTGCGGCGCCGGCGGCGGCGGACAGCTGGCCGGTGACCGATGGCTGGGGCTGAATTGGGGTTCGCTGCTCGCCGACGCCGGCCCGAAGGGAACCGTGATCCTCACGTGGGACGAGGGTGAGACCGCCGGCGAGCACATCGCCACGTTCGTGGGGGGCAAACACCTTCTGGCGACCGGATCCGACGGCCGTCGCTTCGACCACTCCTCGACCTTGCGCGCCATCGAGGATGCCTTCGGGCTCCCCTGTTTGGCAGGTGCGTGCCACGCCGCGCCGCTCCCTATCTTGGTCGCCGCACGGTGATCGGGCGCTCCCTCGTGTGAGGATGGATCCATGCCGACCCCGGACGAACGACCTCGTGTCCACGAACCGGCTCCCCTCGGCACCCACATGCCGGATGGCGCACGATTCATCGGGCGCTTGGACGGCGCCGTCCCCGGATGGACGCCCGGGCTGGAGGCTCCGGCCGACGTCGACCTCGACACCTGTGTCGCGTGCGGTCTCTGTCTGCCGCACTGCCCGACGTACCGGCTGAGCGGCGAGGAGTCGATGTCGCCGCGAGGGCGGATCGCCGCGATGCGTGCGGTCGGCGACGGCGCTGCACCGATCGACGAGACGTTCACCGACTTCATGGACCGGTGCCTGGTGTGCCGCGCGTGCGAGGACGTCTGTCCCTCGCACGTGCCGTTCGGACGGCTCATGGAGGCGGCGCGCGTCCAGATCGAACCGCGGCGACCCGCTCCGACCCGGGCGGTCCGACGTTTCGGGCTTCAGGGTCTGCTTGCGCGGAAGAAGCTCCTTTGGGTCGCCGCGGCGATGCAACCGCTGCTCCGCCCGCTCATGCCCGCGCGCGTTCGCTCGCTCACCCCGCGGCCGAGCGCGCTCTTCAGTCGGCTTCCAGCGCTTGCGGAACCGCCGGGCGGCGTGGAGGTCCGTGGCACCGTCGGTCTCCTGCGTGGATGTATCCAGGATCGCTGGTTCCGCGAGGTGAACCTCGCAACCATCCGGGTCCTCACGGCCGGTGGGTGGCGCGTCCGAACCCCGCGCAGCCAATCCTGTTGTGGCGCACTTCCCGCGCACAACGGACGGGTGCAGACGGGGCGAGCGCTCGCCGCGCGGAACGCCGGGGCCTTCTCGGATGTCGACCACGTCATCGTCAACGCGGCCGGCTGTGCGGCCCACCTCTCCGAACTGCCGGGCGGCGAAAAGGTTCGGGAGGTCACGGCGTTCCTGGTCGAAGAAGGGCTGGGGGGCCACATCACATTCGCCCCGCTGCCGGGAAACGAGCCGTTCCGTGTGGCGTATCACGACGCGTGCCACGCCCTGCGGGTCCTGAACATCCACGACGAGCCGCGATCGCTGCTCAGGATGATCCCCGGTCTGGAGCTCGCGGAGATCGCGGGCGGCGATCAGTGCTGCGGCGCCGCCGGCATCTACAACGTCACCCAGCCGGAACTGTCAGGAGCGCTGCGCCGCCAGAAGGCAGAGGCCGTCCGGGATACGGGCGCGACCGCGATCGCGAGCGCGAACCCCGGCTGCACCCTGCAGTTGATCGCGGGTCTCAAGGAACTGGGCGCCTCTGCGGAAGTGATCCACCCGATCCAACTCCTCGACCGCGCCATGACCACGGGTCGTTGAGCTCCGATCGCCCTCGATTAGCGCAGCCACCCATCCGCCTCCTACCCTGACCGTATGCCCATCGACGTGCCCGCAGCCCTCAGACGAGATGTTCGCCTCCTCTCGACAGCGCTCGGGCACGTCCTTGAAGAGACCGAGGGGGCTGAACTCCTTAACGACGTCGAGCGGCTCAGGCGCGCGACGATCGCCGCCCGCCGCGCGAACGCCGGGCCGGCCGCGCTGGACGCCCCAGTGAACATCGTCGCCTCGTTCGAACCGCGGCGGGCCGAACACGTCGCGCGAGCGTTCACGTGCTACTTCCAGTTGGTGAACCTGGCGGAGGAGCGCCAGCGGATCCGCGCGCTTCGGGAGCGCGGACCGAACGTGGCCGACTCTGTGGCCGCCGGGGTAAAGGACGCGCGGGCCCAACTCGGGTCGGCCGGTCTCGAGCAGCTCGTCTCTACGCTCCGCGTCACGCCGGTCCTGACCGCCCATCCCACCGAAGCGCGCCGCCGCGCGACGCTCGAATCCCTCTGGCGGAT
>JAXDJY010000238.1:0-7471 GCA_034667445.1 Actinomycetota bacterium
ATCCCGTTCAACGGTCGCGCGCACGTCGCCTACATCCCGAACAAGTCGCACCAGATCACGGGGCTATCCAAGATCGCCCGGGTGGTCGACACCTTGTCGAAACGTCTGCAGGTGCAGGAGCGGCTGACGACCCAGATCGCTGACGCGATCGACGCGGCGCTTAGTCCGCGCGGCGTCTTCGTCGTCATCGAGGCCGAGCATCTCTGCATGACGATGCGGGGCGTGAAGAAGCCGGGCTCGACCACCGTGACGTCATCGGTTCGAGGGCTGTTCCGAACCGACGCGCGCACCCGCCAAGAGGCGATGGACCACATCTCGACGCACTGACCCGCCCGGCCGGGATACCATGCTGGTCATGACGGGGGCTCGGGTCTGGCGATGTGGAACGCACGAGCTGGTGCTCGACGTGAGAACCCTGCTGATGGGCATCGTGAACGTGACCCCCGACTCCTTCAGCGACGGCGGGATGTTCGGTGACGATCCTGACGCAGCCATCAGGCACGGCGTCACGCTGGCCGCCGCTGGCGCAGACATCTTGGACGTGGGCGGGGAGTCCACCCGTCCCGGCGCAGATCCGGTGCCGGAGGCCATCGAGTTGGAACGCGTGGTTCCGGTGGTGGCGGGATTGGTCAAGGAGGTTGACCTGCCTGTCTCCGTGGATACGCGAAAGCCCGAGGTGGCGCGTGCAGCCCTGGACGCCGGTGCTTCGATCGTCAACGACATCTCCGCCGCCGCCGCGCCCGGGATGTTCGAGGTGGTGCGGGCTGCGAACGCCGGATTGGTGATGATGCACATGCAGGGTCAGCCGAAGACCATGCAGGCGGCACCGACCTACACCGACGTCGTCGCCGAGGTCCGGGGCTTCCTGGCCGACCGCATCGGCGCGGCCGTAGGTGCGGGGGTTCCGCGGGGCCGGATCTGTGTCGACCCCGGCATCGGTTTCGGCAAGTCGATGGAACACAACCTGGCGCTTCTCCGCGGGATCTCCCGATTGCAAGAACTCCGCGTTCCCGTGATGGTGGGCGTCTCCCGCAAGCGGTTCATCGGCGTGCTCTCGGGGGCCGAGGAGCCTGCCGACCGGGTCGAGGGAACCGCCGGCGCCGTCGCCTGGTGTGCGACGCAGGGCGTCGACCTGGTCCGCGTGCATGACGTGCTCGAGATGGCGCGCGTGCTCCGCGTCGTCGATGCGCTCTCGAGGGTCGAATCGCAGGAGCCGGCATGATGGTGGACGACAAGCGGCGTGTCCGGACCCCTGCAGGCGAACTCGCCGTTATCGATGTCGGCGAAGGTCCGGCCGTCGTGCTCCTGCACGGGTTCCCGCTCTCCTCGTTCCAGTGGCGGGCGTTCATCCCACAACTGGCGCCGAAGTTCCGCGTTATCGCGCCCGATCTGCTGGGGGCGGGCGATTCCGATAAGCCGCAGGACGTAGCGGCGTTGGGGGTGCGGGCACAAGCGGCTGCGATCCGTTCGGCCCTTGACACGATGGACGTCCAACGGTATGCCGTGCTGGGCGCTGGGCCCGGTGGCGGCGTCGCGCAGCGGTTGGCTGTCGACGACCCGCGGGTCGACGCGTTGGTCCTGCTGAACTGTGTGGCGTTCGACCTATGGCCCTCGGGGATCACACGGGATGCGTCCAGCGTCCCGGAGTCCCAGTGGTCGGAAGCGCTGGCGACGGCCATGATCCGAACCGCCTTCGATCTTGGGATGCGGCATCGCACGCGGCTCCACGAAGACACGTTGGCGGAATACGTTCGCCCATACGCAGATCCGGCGGGCGCGGCGGCGTTCTTCCGCCTGGTTCGAGCCATCGACGGCACCGGCCTGGAAGACATGGTGCAGGCACTGCCCGAACTGAGGTGCCCAACGCTCATCCTCTGGGGCGAGGAAGAGACCTTCTACCCCGCCGAGACACCCGAGCGCCTCAACGAGGCGATCATGTCGTCGACATTGGGACTGCTACCGGGTTGTGGTCATTTCGTGAGCGAGGACGCCGCCGACACGCTCGTCCCCATGATCTTCGAGTACCTCCGGGCGAAGTATCTGGGCCAGACCCACGGCCACGCCGATCCCACCGGCGCCGTATTGGTCCAGCTCGAACGGCGGCCCGGATGGGTCGATGCGACGGAGTTCGAACTTGATGAAGAGGAGACGCTTGGGGAGGTAACGGAATGATCGCGCGGCTGTTCCTGTCGGGGATCCGGGCGGACGGTCATCACGGTGCCCGTCCGGGAGAGAAGGACACCACGCAACCGTTCGTGGTCGATCTCGACCTGGAGGTCCGTGTGGACGGCGACGACATCGCCGCCACCGCGGACTACCGCGGCGTCAGCGAGGCCGTCCGCGTCATCGTGTCCGAGCGGAGGTTCGACCTCATCGAAGTGATGGCGTCCGAGATCGCGGCGGCCGTCAAGGCCATGCCCAATGTGACGAAGGCGACCGCGGTGGTCCACAAACCGAACGCAGCCACGAGGCTCGATATCGACGGCGTGGCCGCCGCCGCAACCGCCGAGTGATCAACGGTGAGCTCGCGAGCGTTCCTCGGCGTCGGCTCGAATCTCGGTGATCGCCTGAAGAACCTGGGATCGGCGGCGGGCCTCCTCGGCGCCGAGGCCGGGGTGCATATCGTGGCGTCGGCTCGGGTGTGGGAGACCGATCCGGTGGGCGGCCCACCACAACCACAGTTCCTCAACACCGTGCTCGAGATCGATACCGACCTCGAGCCGCGGGGCCTCCTGGAAGCATGCCATCGCGTCGAAGCCGCCCTGCAACGCGAGCGGATCACTCGATGGGGGCCGCGGACCATCGACATCGACATCCTGGCGTTCGGGACCGAGTCTGTGGATGAACCCGACCTGATCATCCCCCACCCAAGGGCCCGCGAGCGCGCCTTCGTTGTCCTCCCATGGCTCGAATTGGCGCCCGATCTCGTCCTCCCGGACGGCTCGCCACTCGTTGCCTCGCAGGTGTCCGGGGACGCGCGGCCGTTCGCACCGCCGCTCTGGATCGCGGACCCCGAGTGAGCCGCCAGGCGATCTGCCTCCGGTGCGACTGGGAAGGCCAGACCCGCGCGAGAACGTGCCCGAACTGCGGTGTCCGGTTGTTCAGGCCCCTCACGGCCCGGACGCGGAGTCCCGGCTTCGGCTCGATGATCCGGCGACGGCGTCGGGAACCCGAAGGAGCGCCGGCCGCCGCCGGGACCCCGGTCGTGTCTCGCGCGCCGTTCCGCTCGGCTCCGGCGCAGGTCGAGGACGGATCGACCGTGGAGGCGTCCGCCGCTCGGGGGCCGGGGGCGGGGGTCGCGGCGATCGCAGTCGGGCTTGTGGTGGCGTCGGTGGTGGTGTGGTTCGTGCAGCGTCACACGCCGGTTCCGGTGCGGCGTCACACGGGGGAGGTGGGATCGATCGTCTATGCGGCACGAGCCGCCGACGGCCAAACACGTCTCTATCGTTGGGACCTGGTGGCCGACGTCGTGCGTCGAGGCCCGGTCGTTCGCAACCTGGTCGGTCTCTACGACGCGTCTGCGGCGCACCCGGGATGGGTGGGGGAGTCATCTGCCTCGCCGTCGGGAGGGGTGGACATCGGTGTCTTCAAGTTCCTCGGACCCGACGATGCAGCGCTTCCGCTCGGCCACGGCACCGTGGCGGGGTGGGAGGCCGGTGGGGCAGACGCCGTCGTTGGAACGATGATCAACCAGGTCGGCGACTGCGGTCAGCTGCACATCGTCCTGATCCATGTTGCGACGCTCCGACAGGAGACGACGGGCAAGGAACGGGTGTGTGCGACCTTGGACGGCGTTGCGCAGGGGCAGACCTTGACGTACCTGTCGCTGGGCCGGGGCTCGGATACGCGGATCGTGCAAACGAGCATAAGCCGGCTGCGGCCCGTTCTCCCCCACGCGCACCTCGATAGCCTGTCCCCCGCGGACGACATGATCGTGACACTGCGTCCGTCATCGTTGTCATCGCAGCCGCAGGAAGCTGCGCTCTATTTCCGTGGACCGGCATCTCAGGACCCCACGCCGTTCGCGTTGGGCGATCCCACGCTGAGCAGCCCCACACCGAGTGAACCCAAGCCCGTGTACTCCCCTTTCGTTCTGGACCGGGTGCTCGCGTGGGCGCCGGACGGCTCTGAGGCGCTGGCGTTGGGATCAGCCGGCGGACGTACGGGCTTCTTCCGCCTGGAGTCCGCGCCACCCGAGGGCGCCACACAGCCAGCTCTCTACGTCGGGCCGGCAACGGGCCACGCGGATGCGCTCTACACGGCGACCACCCGGATGGTGTTCTCGGACGGTCACTTCTCCAGGGTCTTGGATGGTTCGACCACGACGTTCCCGCTCCCGCCCGACGCGCCGGTTCCCACCGGCCCGATGGTCTGGGTGCGCGGGTGAGTTGGGATACTCGCAACCCTATGGATATCGCGGTCGTGGGAGCCGGCAAGGTGGGGATCGCGGTGGCAGTCGCATTTCGCTCGGCCGGGCATCACATCGCTGCGGTGAGCGGCCGTGCCGAGACGCCGGCTCGGGCTGCGCGATATCTCCCCGGCACCCCTGTCCTTTCGCACTTGGATGCCGCTCGGAGCGCTCCTGTGGTGATCCTTGCGGTGCCCGACGACGCGCTGAAGCATGTGGTGGACGAGCTGGCCGGAGCCGGCGGGTTCCGCGATGGGGGGTGGGCGGTGCACGTGAACGGCGCGGCCGGTCTGTCGGTGCTCGATGCGGCAGGCGCCGCCGGGGCGCACCGACTGGCCATCCACCCCCTACAGACGTTCCCGACCCTGGACGATGCGGTGCGTCATCTGCGGGGATCCGGTGTGGCCGTCACCGCCGAGGATGCAGAGGGGGAGGAGTTCGGGATGGCCCTCGCCCGCGAGATGGGTGGTGTTCCATTCGTCGTATCGGACGAGGCCCGGCCGCTGTATCACGCGGGGGCCGTGTTCGCGTCGAACTACCTCGTAGCCGTGTCCGCCGTCGCCGCGGGGCTCCTCGCGGCCGCCGGGGTCGCGGACCCCGCAGCCGCGTTGGCACCGTTGCAACGCGCGACACTTGGGAACATCGAACACCTCGGGCCGCAGGCTGCCCTCACCGGCCCGGCCGTTCGCGGCGATACCACGACGATCGGCCGCAACCTTGAGGCGCTGCGTTCCGCCGCTCCGGCTGCGGTAGGTCCCTACCTCTCGCTCTGTGCGGTGGCGGTCGGACTGGGTGTTGACTCCGGCCGGCTGGCTCCCGCCGACGCGCGTGCCGTGATCGAGGTGCTCGACGCGTGGAGGTGATACGCGAAGCGGGGGCCTTCAGCAGGCTGGCCGAGAGCGCGCGCATGGCCGGGCGGGCGATCGGGTTCGTCCCGACGATGGGCGGGCTCCACGAGGGTCATGACGCGCTGATCCACCGCGCGCGCGATCGCGGCGGGTTCGTCGCCGTCAGCATCTTCGTCAACCCAACGCAGTTCGGGCCGGGCGAGGATCTCGCGCGGTATCCCCGCGACGAGGCGGCCGACCTCGCGCGGTGCGAACAACTCGAGGTCGACGCCGTCTGGGCACCCCCGGTCTCGGAGGTCTACCCGCCGGGTGTCGAGGCTCCGAGTCCCGACCCCGGTCCGGTCGGGGACACCTTTGAAGGCGCATCGCGCCCCGGCCATTTCAGAGGAGTGCTGATGGCCGTCCACCGGCTGCTCTCCGTGACCGGCCCCACCTCGGCGTACTTCGGCGAGAAGGACGCCCAGCAGCTCTTCCTGGTGCGGCGGATGGTCACCGAGCAGGGTCTTCCCGCCCGGATCGTCGCCTGCCCAACCGTCCGCGGGGCCGACGGTGTGGCCCGCTCCTCGCGCAACCGATCCCTCACAGCCGAAGAGCTCGAGCAAGCACCGAGCCTCTTCCTGGGGTTGTCGGAGGCGGCGGCTGCGGCCAGAACGGGCGAGCGGAGCGCCGCGGCGTTGATCGCCGCGATCGCGCGCGAAGTCGGCGCGGCCACGTCGGCTCGCATGGACTACGTCGCGGTAGTGGATGAGGCTACGTTCGAACCGGTGACCGAGGTCGACGGTCCCGCTAGGGCGATCGTGGCGGCCAGGTTCTCCGATACCCGGTTGATCGACAACCTCCTCCTCCCGAGTCCCGCGGGATGACAGACCTCCCGGTCCTGGATCGGGTCGACGTCATGGTCGCCGCGATGTCTGCGCTCCTTGCCGACGGGGCCGAGGCGGCCGGAGACGCCGACGCCATCGGGATCGCACGGATCCGCTGCGCCGCACCGGGGATGGTCGTTGGAGTGCAGGTCATGAAAGAGGTGTTCGGGAGGATGGGGGCTCGGGTCCGGCCGCTCGTTGCCGACGGCCAGGCGCTCGCGGCCGGTGATGTCGTCGCGGAGATGGGTGGGCCGCTCGCCGCGATCCGAGGCGCATCCTCAACCGCGATCCGCTTCCTGACACGACTGTCGGCGCTGGCATCGGGGATCGGAGAGCCGGAACCGGGTGACCCCATCGAGGGGTGGGCCGTGGAGGTCGGGCGGTTGTCGCGCGCCGGGCCGGTGGGCGATGCTGGACCCTCGTTCGAACTGGAGGTTCATCCGTAGGTGCTGCTCGCAGCCGATGTCGGCAACACCGAGATCGTCCTCGGGGTCTTCGAGGGCTCCTCGCTCCTGCACACCTGGAGACTCTCGACCCGGGCGGAGCGGACGGCCGACGAGCTCGCGCTACACCTCGAGTTCTTCCTCGAGCACCGGGGGCTCGAGTTCACCTCACTCGACGGGTTCGTGGTCGCGAGCGTCGTGCCCGACGTCACGCACTCGGTCCGTGAGTTGGCCGAGCAGTACCTCTCGTTCGCGCCGGTGATCGTTGGTCCCGGCACGAAGACGGGGGTTCCGGTCCTCACGGACAACCCGCGGGAGGTAGGCGCCGATCGCGTCGTCAACGCGTTGGCGGCATTCTCGCGCTTCGGTGGCCCGGCCATCGTCGTCGACTTCGGCACCAGCACGAACTTCGATGTCGTCTCGGAGAAGGGAGAGTTCCTGGGAGGGGTGATCGCACCGGGCTTACAGGTGAGCGCGTCATCGCTGGTCTCGCGCACGGCGCGCCTGACGCGGGTGGACCTCACGCCGCCGCGTTCGCCGATCGGACGCTCGACCGTCGAAGCGATCCAATCCGGATTGCTCTACGGGACCGCCGGTGAGGTTGACGCGATCGTCACCCGGATCAGAACCGAACTGGCCGCCCCGGCGGCACCGGTGGTCGCGACCGGCGGCCTGGCATCGACGGTCATCCCCTTCTGCACAACCGTCGATCATCACGAACCTTGGCTCACCCTCGAGGGCCTGCGCTTGGTCTATGAGCGGAACGCCGATGACTGACACGACGGGGATCCCGGGGGAGTTCGAGGCGCACGAGGGACTCTCCCGCGAGGATGAGGTCCTGCGCGCCAGACGCGAAAGCCTGGAACGGCTCAGGTCGAGCGGCGTCGAGCCGTTCGCGGTCGAGTTTCC
>JAXDJY010000239.1:0-2814 GCA_034667445.1 Actinomycetota bacterium
CCTCGCGTCGATGCTGAAGAACTACGGGCTGCTGAGCCTCCTTTGGCTCCTGCCGCTGACATTGTTGCTCGGCGTCGCCCGGCTCGCGGTGCTCATGCTCTCGCGCCGCTTCGATGAGGCCTATGACCTGGTCTCCGCGTGGGGATGGAACCTCGTCCACCTGCCCGGCACCTTGCGCCGGCGCTTTCGCGCCCAACGTGCGAGGTCGGTGCCCGATCGTAAGCTCCACCGCTTCATGGAATCGGCCGGTCTTCGGCTCCCCCGATGGTTCGAGAAGGCCGAACGGATCCTCGAGGAGCAGCGTTCCATCGACGATCGGGACGAGGGCCAGCCCGTCAGCCGGCGCCTACGCGATCGCACCACGTCGCTCGTCGGCGAGCATCCGGTCGTCGTAGGGTCGTTCGTGGCGATCCTGGTTGGAGCGCTCTCCGGCCGGGGACTCATGAACGGAGCGGCGCTCCATGGTGGCGCGTTGCCCGGTTTTCCCTCAGGTTCGAGCGGTTTCTTCTCTGAACTCACGGCCTCGTTCCGTTCAACCGCGCTCGGAGGGACCCTTCCGGCGAGCCCAGCGCTTGCGGGTGCGGGCGCGATCTCCTGGGTGCTCTTCGGCAGCACCTCTCTGGCGCAGAAGGTCCTCCTCGCCGGCGCCCCGGCGCTGGCCGGGATCTTGTTCTACCGCGCGGCCGTCCGCATGACGGGCAGGGCAGGCGCGGCGGTACTCGGCGCGGGCGGGTACGTGTTGTCCGCGGCCATCCTCTGGGCGTTCTCGCAGGGCCGGATCGGGTTGTTGGTCGCAGCTGCGGTGATCCCTCCGCTGGTCGAGCGAACCGAGGTGGCGTTCGGTCCGGAGGAACCGGCCGACGGCAGGTGGCGGTTCATGGCCGGGCTCGCCGTCACGCTCGCCGTCGGGATCGTCTCGGAACCAGGTGTGATCCTCATCTTCGCCCTGCTGGTCGTGGGTCAACTCGCCGCGGGCCGGTCCCGCGGGCGCGGCCTGGGGCTCATCGGCGGCGGGTCGCTCGGTGCAGCGCTCCTCGTGTTCCCGTTCGTGCCATCCCTGGTCGCCGGCGGCGGTCGAGCGATCGGTTCGATGGTGGGCACCGTCGACCTCGCCCGGCTGGGGCGGCTCGCCATCGGCCCGGGGCCCGGAACCTGGCTGATCGCGGCGTTCCTGCCGATCTCCGCGATACTCGCTCTCTCGTTGGTGGGACCCGGTCATCGCGCCCGGGCGATGCGGATGTCCATCGTCGCCGCCGGCGCTCTGGTGCTCGCATGGCTTTCGGCAGCCGGGTGGTTGCCGGCTGCGCTCGCGAACCCACCCGTGTACGTGGTACTGGCTGCGGCCGCCGAGGCCATGGTGGTGAGCCTGGGACTCGCCTCGGTCCTCGGCGTCGCACGCGAATCCTTCGGAGCCCGTCAGATCGGAACGGCGATGCTCGCGGTGGTCCTGGCCGCGGGTCTCACGCTGCAGGCGTTGAGCGCAATGACCGGTGGGTGGGCGTGGGGCGGGCTGGACAAGATCCCCGCCGCGTGGGCGGTCGTGGATGGCGGCGCCCAGGGCGGATTCAATGTGCTCTGGCTGGGCGGTGGCCCCGACCCGTTCCCGGCTCCGGGTGGTGACCCGCAGGCCGCGATCGCCGGGGGCCAAATGAGCCTCACGTATGCGATCACGGGCCGGGGAGGCGCGAGCGTTCTGGACACGGGCCGTCCGCTCGCCGGACCCGGAGCCGACGCGCTCCGCGCCGCGCTCGAACAGATCGTCGATGGGCGGACGTCCCACGGGGGGGCGCTGCTCGCGCCGTTCGGCATCCGGTACGTGGTGGCGGCCACCGGGGCACTCCCGTCTGTGGCGCTCGCCCGGCTCAAGGAGCAGGTGGATATGGACCCCACGACGGCGAACGGTCTCGTTATCTACCGGGACTCGGCCTCGCTCCCGCCTGCAGGTGCACTCACGCTCGACCCTTCGGACGAGAAGATCCTCACAACCGGCGATCTCTCTCAGATCGCCCAGCTGGGCGCCGCTGCCGCGGTTCCGCTGACGGCCGTCAGGGACGGCTGGGACGGATCGGCCACGGGCGGCCAGACCGTCTACATCGCGACCGAGTTCAGTGGCAGCTGGCGAGACGGAACACAGACCGCCACCAGGGCATTCGGATGGGCTACCGCCTTTCCGAACGTGAGCGGCGCCGTCTACGTCCGCAACGTTGACCGGTCGGCGTTCCACCGGCTCCTGCATGCGCTCGAGCTCTGGGTGCTCGCAGCCCTGTGGCTCGTTGCCCTCTGGGTCACGCGGAAACCGGTGATCCGATGACCCGCGAGCGAGGGAGCCGAGGGCAGGGTTTGGTTGCGTTCGTCTTCGCGGCGGTGGTCGTGACGGGCGGGCTCGCGCTCGATCATGGGCTCGGCGAACGGGCGCCAGCTCCCGCCCCGAGCAGCGCGATGGATTCGGGCGCGTGGCTCTGCCCTCACGGCGGGGGAAGCGGATGGCAGGGCCGCCTCTATCTGGCCAACCCGGGGACCGATCCATCCACGGTTCGCGTAACGGCGCTCACGGCGAAGAGCGACTCGGTGGTTCGGACGGTGGCCGTTGATCCGGGCACGACGGTGGAGGTGGACGTGCCGGCGACCGAAGCAGAAGCATCCACCTACGTGGAGTATTTCGGGGCGTGGGTGGCCGCGGGTTGGCTGACGGTCTCCCGGGACGGGAACGGGGTGGGGGCGGAGCGATGTGCCGCCGCCACCGATGCCACCACGTGGTATACGGCCAACGGCGGCACCCCGAAAGGTGCCACCGCGAACCTCGTCATCATGAAT
>JAXDJY010000240.1:0-3425 GCA_034667445.1 Actinomycetota bacterium
CCGGGAGGGGCTCACCGGAACGAACGGAGGACGGGGCTCCCGAGATGGAGGTGGTTCTCGATGCACCCGGGTCGCCGTGGCCGGTGCAGGCGGCGGCGAGCACCGCGGCAAGTGCGAGAGCAACCGAACGGACCCGTTGGTTCGTCATAGGCCGGCCGTCAGCGTTGGGCCGGGTCGGTAGTCTAAGGAGCCCTTGCCGGGATGGCGGAATTGGCAGACGCGCGGGTCTCAAAAACCCGTGAGCTAGCGCTCGTGAGGGTTCGATCCCCTCTCCCGGCACGCAGTTGCGGCGAAGGTGTGCTACCCCGTCGGGATCGCGTCGCGGAACGCCGTAGCGAGCGCGACCGTTGCGTCTGGGTCACCGGCAACGATGGGCGCCATCATCGCGGTGCCGACGATCACCCCATCGGCGAACGTACACGCCTCGGCCGCGTGCTCAGGCGTGCTGATCCCTACACCCACTAGGAGCGGGAGCCCGGTCAACGGACGGAGCGCTGCCACGACCCTTCGGGCCGGATCGCCGAGCGCGTCCCGTGCCCCGGTCACCCCGTAGGTTGCGACGCAGTAGACGAACCCACGTGCCCCCTGGGCGATACGCCGCGCCCGTTCGGACGAGGTACCCGGTGCCGCGAGCTGCACGACGGCGATCCCCCGGGCGTCGGCAAGCGCCGTCCACTGGTCGGATTCGTCGACGGGGAGATCGGGAACGATGACGCCCGCGACGCCGTTCGCGACGGCGTCGTCGAGGAACGGTTCGAACCCGATCCTGAAGACGGGGTTCACGTAGGTCATAACAGCCACAGGGATAGACAGTGCGGCTTCGCCGATCATGGCGAGCACGTCGTGGGGCCGCGTGCCCTTCTCCAGCGCGACGCGGGATGCCTCCTGGATGACGTCCCCATCCATGACGGGGTCGGAGAACGGGATGCCGACCTCGATGGCATCGGCGCCAGCCGCTTCGATGCGGTGGAGCAACGGCGCGTCCACGCCGGGGAACCCTCCGGTGACGTAGGGCACGAACGCTCGGCCACCATCGGACAGCCGACGGCGAAGCGCGTCTTCCAAGCCGCTCACTCGGCGCCCTCCATACCGAGTGCCGTGAGCACGGTGTTGAGGTCCTTGTCGCCTCTGCCGGACAGGCAGATAAGGATCCTCGAACCCGCCGGCAACGGCCGCTTCAACAGCCACCCGATGATGTGGCTCGGTTCGAGCGCCGGAAGGATGCCCTCGGTTCGCGCAAGTGCCTGGAACCCGTCGAGCGCCTCGGCATCCGTCGCGCTCACGTATCGCGCGAGCCCCTCGTCGTGCAGCCACGCGTGTTCGGGTCCGACTCCCGGGTAGTCGAGACCCGCACTGATGGAGTGCGTTTCGATGATCTGGCCGTCGGGGTCCTGTAAGAGATAGGTGAGCGCGCCGTGGAGGATGCCCGGCTGGCCCTCCGTGATCGACATGCAGTGTTCGCCGAGGCCCGGTCCCCGTCCGCCGGCCTCTACCCCGATGAGCTCGACGCCCGGAGCGCCGACGAACGCCGTGAACATGCCGATCGAGTTCGAGCCTCCTCCGACGCAGGCGAGGACGTACTCGGGATCTGCCCCCGTCGCGGCGACATACTGGCCGCGGGCCTCGTCGCCGATGATCCGTTGGAGGTCGCGCACCAACACCGGGAACGGATGCGGCCCCACAACGGAACCGATCACGTAGTGGGTGTTCCCGACGCTGCCCGCCCAGTCCCGTAGGGCTTCGTTCACCGCTTCCTTGAGCGTCCTGGTGCCGGCCATCACCGGCACGACTTCGGCTCCGAGCAGCTTCATCCGCGCGACGTTCGGGGCTTGGCGTTTCGTGTCTTCTTCGCCCATGTAAACCACGCACGGGAGGCCGAGCAAGGCGCACGCCGTGGCGGTGGCCACGCCGTGCTGACCCGCCCCCGTCTCGGCGATGATCCGCTCCTTGCCGAGGCGCTTGGCGAGCAGCACCTGCCCGATCGCGTTGTTGATCTTGTGAGCTCCCGTGTGCGCGAGGTCCTCGCGCTTCAACCAGATGTCGTAGCCCAGTTCGGCTGATAGGCGCGACGCGCGTGTAAGGGCGGTGGGCCGACCGACGAAATCACGGAGGAGGTCACCGAGTTCCCCCTGGAAGCCTGGGTCGGAACGGAGTTCGGACCACGCGGCGGCGAGTTCGTCGAGGGCCGGGATCAGCACCTCCGGGACATACCGGCCGCCATAGGTGCCGAAGCGCCCGCGCGCATCGGGGACCGTCTGCATCAATTCAGTCATCCTCCTCTCCGGTGAGCCGTCGCAGTTCGGCGCGGGGGTCATCCGCCCGCATGAGCGCCTCGCCCACCAGGATGCCAGATGCACCAGCCGCTACGGCAGCCACCACCTGTGCCCGCGTCGAGATGCCCGACTCCATTACGGCCACGCGGTCCGCGGGGATCCGGGCGAGCTGCGCCAGCGCGCGCGTCGCGTCGACCTCCAGCGTTTCCAGATCCCGCGCGTTCACACCGATGAGTTCGGCGTTGGTCGCGAGGGCCCGTTCGAGATCCCGGGCCGAGTGCGTTTCGACCAGGGCATCCATCCCCCACCCACGCGCAGCCTCCAGCATCGCCACGAGTTCGGCGTCGGAGAGACATGCGGTGATGAGCAGGACCGCGTCGGCGCCGGCGGCCCGGGCCTCCGTCACCTGGGAAGGGTCAACCAGGAAGTCCTTCCGCAGGAGCGGCAGGTCGATGACCGTGCGAACGGCGCGGAGGTCCTCGAGCGAACCGTTGAAATGATGCGCTTCGGTGAGGACCGAGACCGCCGATGCGCCCGCGTCCGCGTACGCGCGGGCTTGCGCGCGCGGATCCGCGTCGGCGATGGCGCCCGCGCTGGGTGAGGAGCGCTTGATCTCCGCGATGATCGCCGGTGTCCGCCCTCGGAGCGCAGCGGTGAGCGAACGCGGCGGCATCGCTGCGTCCGCCTGGGCCGCAAGCGTCGTCACGTCCAGCGGCGACGCCGCGATGTCCCGGCGGATAACGGTTGTGAGGTCGGACAAGAAACCCATCGGAGGCAGGAGTGTATCGACGCGGCGTCCGCGGCCTCCTGCTAGGAGCCGAACCGCGTTCGTGCGGCCTGCAGATCCAGCCCGCCCTCCATGGCGGCGCGGCCGATCACTGCGCCAGTCGCCCCCGCGGCTCGGAGGGCCTCGAGATGTTGCATGCCCGATATGCCACCTGCCGCCATGACCGGGCGCCCCGCGCGTACCACGCGCTTCACCAACCCCACATCCGGCCCGGCGAGGCCCCCCACGCGAGGAACGGCGGTCACCAGGAATCGCTTCGCCCCGGCCGCCGCGAGCCAGCCGAGCGTCTCGGCGAGTTCGATATCCACCGGATCCGCGCCGCGGGATCGTATCCGCCCCTCCTCGACCTCGATCCCCAGGACCAG